>JANYIO010000070.1 GCA_025362015.1 Gammaproteobacteria bacterium
CTCATCGTTAAATTTTGATTCAGACATAATGATTTCCTTGACACATGTGTGGGCAAACACGGATTATTCATAGTTAGCAATTCAAATTCTTGCGGTACCGATTTTTTACAACTTTTTACAACGCAAAGTTTTCACGACAAAACTATTTTCACAACAGATTTCACAATAAACTAATAGCAAAGGCATATTACTGCAAATGAGTACCATTAAGAAATCAGACAAGTTAAACGGTGTGTGTTACGACATTCGTGGCCCCGTACTTGAACACGCCTATCGCCTTGAAGAAGAAGGCCACCGTATCCTCAAATTAAATATCGGCAACCCTGCCCCTTTTGGCTTTGCCGCGCCTGACGAAATTATTCAGGACGTGATTTACAATCTACCCAATGCTGAAGGCTACACCGCCTCACGCGGGCTCTTCGTTGCCCGCAAAGCAGTTATGCAAGAATGCCAACGCCTTGCGATCCCCAATGTCGAGATTGATGATATTTTCCTCGGTAATGGCGCCAGCGAACTTATTGTTATGGCCATGCAGGCGCTGCTGAACAATGGCGATGAAATTCTCGTTCCAGCACCGGATTATCCTTTGTGGACTGCTGCGGTAAATCTTGCTGGCGGTAAGGCCCGCCATTATTTGTGCGACGAACAATCGGACTGGTTTCCCGATATCGCCGACATCAAAAGCAAAATTACCGATAAAACACGCGGTATAGTGGTCATTAACCCCAACAATCCAACAGGTTCTGTTTATAGCCAAGATGTACTTGAGCAAATCGTTCAATTGGCACGCGAGCACAACTTGATTATTTTTGCAGACGAAATCTATAGCAAAATTTTGTACGATGACGCTGAGTTTATCCCCATGGCTCGTCTGGCTCAAGACGTAGTATGCGTTAGCTTTAATGGCCTTTCAAAAGCATATAGGCTGGCAGGCTTTCGCTCTGGCTGGATGATTATTAGCGGCGCCAAACATCGCGCTAAAGGCTACATAGAAGGCTTGGATATGCTCGCATCTATGCGCCTATGTGCAAACGTGCCGGCAATGTATGCCGTACAAACGGCATTGGGTGGCTACCAAAGTATTAATGAGTTAATCCTTCCGGGAGGACGTTTACGCGATCAACGCGATGCTGCGATGAAAGCACTAGAAGCTGTGCCAGGAGTTTCTTGCGTCAAACCCAAGGGAGCTTTGTATTTATTTCCGAAATTAAATTTAGATATGTACAAAATTAAAGACGATCAGCAAATGGTATTAGATTTTTTAATTCAGGAAAAAATTCTACTAGTACAAGGCACCGCATTTAACTGGCCGAGCCCAGATCATTTCCGTATAGTATTTTTACCACGAGAAGATGATTTGACCAAAGCGATTAATCGGTTCGGTGAATTTTTATCGCGCTACTCTCAATAACGCGCCGCTCGCAATAAGAAACTCCCAACAACCACAACACAACAATAAGGCCAGCAATGCTGGCCTTATTAATTTTAAGAAACCGAACCAGTTTCAGAAATATTATAAACCAATAGCTTTAACTGCTGCCCTGAATTCACATCAGGAAAATCCGCATGCGGAGCAATTCTCTCAATAAACATTGCTGTTGGTAATTGCTCCTGAAATAGATCTTTCAAATACTCATCACTTAACTCTGGCGCATTCAAACAGGCCAACACCAAACCACCTTGCGGCATTAGCTCAGGTAAACGGCGAATAATTTTCGCATAATCTTTTTCTGCTATAAAACTGCCAGGTTGATACGAGGGTGGATCAATAATTACCACGTGGTAAGGCCCGCGACGCTTAATGCGCCCCCAGGATTTCATAATATTTTCCGCTAGAAATTCGCTGCTCTCTTTAGGTAATCCATTTAATTGATGATTACTTCTGCCAAGATTTAAGGCACTGCTGCTCATATCAACATTGACAACAATTTTCGCGCCGGCAACAATTGCAATCACCGAAAAAGCACAGGTATAAGCGAAGAGATTTAACACCCGCTTACCGGAGGCATGTTGTTCAAGCCACTGCCGACCAGATTCCATATCCAGAAAAAACCCAGTGTTTTGCTGTGAATTGAGATGTAAATTAAACTTTAAATTATTGCGCCGGGCATAAACATGCTCTGGCAGCGCCCCTAACAAAATATTCGACGGAGCATTAGCTAAATAGCGCTTTTGCAGCAAAACACAAACCAAACCTGACGATAATTTGTCGCGCAAAAAATGGGTAATTTCTTCCAACCAAAGAGCTGGTGGCTCTCTGTAGCAAGTTAGTATTAACACCGGCTGAAAAAAATCAACGTTAACAAATTCTAAACCTGCAAAACAACGACCGCGACCATGTAATAAGCGGAAACTATCCACCTTAGGCTCTGTCAATAAACGATTGAGCAATGCAGCTATTTTTTCAAGGAGTAAGGGCATAAAAATAATCGATATTAAAGAATATTAAAACCCAATACTCGCAACCATTCACTAGCAACTTGATGTTGGGTTGAATCTATTACCACGCGATAATTGTGAAACTCACGCCGCATAGGATAGTATTTTCGTAAACTATCAAAACCTTCCGCAAAATTTTCCTTTCCTGCGCGCGCTTTGTACGCTAAATCACGCAAGCGCTTATCGTCATCGGCAATGGGATAAACCTGCACGATTAACTGTTTAATTTGCTCCCATTGCGATTTTCCCTCTGCAAGAAACAATTTATTATTAGTTAACGTAGGAACTAGTTGTGACAAAGATAATGTTGCGTCACGCTGCAGATGTTTGCACAGGGCCTGGTAGATCATCTCTGTACCTTTTAACTTTCCATCGTAACTGTAGCCCGCAATATGGGGCGAACCTAATGAAACCTTGTCGAGCAAATCAAGCGAAATATTCGGCTCTGGCTCCCACACATCAAGTACAACATGAACATCATTCCGTTGCTGCAAAAAAGTTAGCAGGTCTGCATTATTGATAACAGAACCACGACCACAATTTAACAATACAGCGCCTTTTTTTAATTGTTCTAACTCATGCAAATTAATGAGATGAAAACTGGGGTACTTACCACTTTTGGTGAGCGGCGTATGCATACTGATAATGTCGCAAGCTAATACGTTTTCAAGCGAGGTTAAATCTTCATTTTGATTTTCGCTTTGCAATGGATCATAACAATAACAATCTACACCTTGTAGTTTTAACCGCTTATGCAGCAAACCACCTACGTTACCGCAACCAATAATACCAAATTTTTTATCGCGCCAATTCACATCTAAATGACATAATGCGGCGTAAACATATTCAACGACCGAGTTAGCATTACAACCGGGTGCACTTGCAAACTCAATCTGATTATTTTGCAACCAGGCTTGATCTAAATGATCTACACCAATCGTACAGGTGCCCACAAAACTAACATCACTACCACCCAAAAGCTGCTCATTAACATTGGTAATTGAGCGTACTAATACAGCACTAGCATCCCGGACATCATCCGCAACCATCATGCGACCTGGCCGAGTAACCACACTACCTATTGCTTGAAAGAACTCAGTCACGAGGGGAATATTTTCATCAGCAAGAATTTTCATAGTCGTTCTCTTAAAAATTACTGTTTTTTAAAACTATTGTTTCTAAAAATATAAGCCTTTTAAAAAATTAATATTGTTTAAAAACCAATGTCTTTTACATAAAACCAATCTCTTTTACATAAAAGATGTTGCGTTTTACATCTTTAGCATATACTTAGTATGAAGATGGCGGAGAAAACCATCTTTTGTGGTGCGGCATTACCCCTAAACCACTGAGCTGACCTTAGCTCACTGCGCTACTAGAGCTATTTTTTGGCTAGAACTACTTACATATTAGAGGGGGTGGCATTATGAAGACCTCAGACACAACCCACAATATGGACAATGTGGTCGATTTCTTCACCGGCAAATCATATTCCACTCTTCACGATGAGCGTTTTATCCGTCTGGCACCAGAACTTGACGGTCTCGAAATGCTTTACTCCAACGATACCAGCTCTGAAAAACTGTTTAGCTTACAAATTCTTTGTTGGGGTTTGCGCGCCAATGGGGACGTTGTTGGCCTTGTACCTTGGCTCAACGACATTGTACCCTGCCCCGATCTATGCG
>JANYIO010000089.1 GCA_025362015.1 Gammaproteobacteria bacterium
TTTGCCTATGGTTTGCGTGTTCCTGTTTTGAATAAAACGTTTATCCCTGTTGGTAAGCCGCAACGCGGCGATGTGATGGTATTCTTTCCTCCGCGCCAGCCTAAAACCTATTTTATTAAGCGTGTTATAGGCATTCCCGGCGATACGGTTCGCTATGCCAATAATGTGCTTTACTTAAACGGTGTTGAAGTAAAACAAGAGTTTGTTAAAAAGGCTTTCCCTGACTGGGGTTCTTTTTGCATGAACTATCGCCTTCAATTGACCGTAGTTAACGAAATTCTCAACGATATCCCTCATAAAATGCAAAAGTGCGATCAACCTAGCCCTTTGAGTGCAGTTGATAAAACTTGGGTTGTGGAAGACGGGCACTATTTTATGATGGGCGATAACCGCGATAACAGTGGCGATAGTCGTGTTTGGGGTACGGTATCAGAGGATGCAATTGTAGGTAAAGCTTTTGCGGTATGGATGCATTGGGAAGAGCTTTTAAGTATCCCCAGCTTTGATAATGTAGGTGTTGTTAAATAATCATTTATAAATTAACAGGTGCTACTATGAAATCTTTGCCGAACGTTAAATATCTTCCTCAAAAAAGTTTGCAGCAACAGCGCGGGCTTACCTTGATTAGTTGGATTTTTGTAGCGGCTATTTTGGCGTTTTGCGGCATGTTTGCTTTTAGTGTGGTGCCTATGTATGCCGAGAACATGTATGTGGAAAAAGCATTGAAATCTATTGCTGAGCCTGGTGCGCAAGTAAATGAAATGTCAGACTCTGAGATTAAAAAGAAACTTCAAAATTTTTATATGGTTAATAATGTACGCAGTGATGGCCCACAAAATATTGTCATTGATCGTAAATCGAAAAATCTCTTAATTAAAATCGATTATGAAATTCGGACCAATTTATTTTACAACATTGATATTGTGACTAATTTCCAAAATCATTTGGATGGAGATCATCCTAATTTATGCTGTAAGCCTTTGGCAGAAAAGCGTGACACTAAGTACTAAATATCAGCGGTTACAAGATCGCTTAGGTTATGAGTTTAAAGTGCCGGCGTTATTGCAGTTGGCGCTTACCCATCGCAGTCACGGCGCCAATAACAATGAGCGCCTTGAATTTTTAGGTGATTCGATTTTAAATTTTGTGATTGGTGAAGCCCTATTTAAACGCTTTACCGATGTGCGTGAAGGTCAGTTGAGTCGTTTGCGTTACAATTGGTGAAAGGCGAAACCTTGGCGGAAATTGCACGTGAGTTTGAATTGGGCGAGTGCTTAATTTTAGGTGAAGGCGAAATGAAATCGGGTGGCCACAGGCGCGATTCTATTTTGGCCGATTCTGTTGAGGCCTTAATCGGCGCTATTTACACCGAAACCGATTTCGAAACCTGTCGTACACATGTTCTGAGTTGGTATAGCGAGCGATTGGCATTGTTGACCGTTGATACAACTGCGAAAGATGCAAAATCCCAGTTGCAAGAACATTTGCAAAGTCTGCGTAAGCCCTTACCGGAATATGAAGTGGTTGAAGCTGCCGGTGAATCTCATGCGCAAATTTTTACCATTGAATGCCGTGTCGTTTTATTGAAGCAGCCCGTGCGTGCACAGGCGAGCAATCGCCGCGAAGCAGAAAAATTGGCGGCTACCGAAGTTCTGCGTCTGCTTGATATCCAGTAAGCTTCCATATTCGGTAGTTTTCGGTATTCATTAATTTTTTCGTTTTGATTAATTCATTTCTTTTTCAGCTTATCTCTTTAGGTTTATTTATGTCAGACCATTCTGATTTACCTACGACTCGTTGTGGTTATGTGGCTATTGTTGGTCGCCCCAATGTGGGTAAATCCACGTTGCTTAATCATATTCTTGGGCAAAAAATCAGCATCACTTCGCGCAAGCCGCAGACTACGCGCAACAATGTTGTGGGTATTAAGACGGAAGGCGACATACAAATTATGTTTGTTGATACCCCGGGAATGCATTTGGGTCAACAAAAGGCGATTAATCGCTACATGAATCGCGCGGCCAATACGGCCATGAAAGATGTTGATGTGGTGGTGTTTGTGGTTGATCGTTTTATTTGGACTGAAGAAGATGAAGCGGTCGCAGAAAAATTACAGCACGCTTCATGCCCGATTATTTTGGCAGTGAATAAAGTCGATCAAATTGAAGATAAAGAATCACTCTTGCCGCACTTGGAGCTGTTGTCGCAAAAATTAAAAATTGCTGAAATAATTCCGCTCTCTGCATTGCGCAATGTCAATTTAGATCGCTTGGAACAATTAATTATTGATCGTATGCCGGAAGGCATGCACATGTACCCTGACGATCAAATCACTGACCGCAGCTCGCGTTTTATGGCGGCGGAAATTGTGCGCGAAAAAATTACGCGTCAGTTGGGCGATGAATTACCCTACGAAATGGCAGTGGAGATTGAAGAGTTTAAGCAGGAAGGTAATCTGTTAAACATATCAGCATTGATCTTGGTTGAGCGCGATGGCCAAAAACGTATTTTGATTGGCGATAAAGGCGAACGCATTAAATTAATTGGTACGGATGCGCGCAAAGACATGGAAAAGTTGTTTGATATGAAAATTATGTTGAAGCTGTGGGTTAAAGTGAAATCGGGCTGGTCCGATGACGAGCGTGCATTGCGCAGTTTAGGCTACAACGATTTGTAATTATGGGCGCTGAACTTTTTATAACAGTCAAGTTTCACTATGACGGCTCAACTTTATTATGACTGCCGAATTTTACTATGACTGCTGAACTTCAGCCAGCATACATCCTCCACACTCGCCCTTATCGCGATACGAGTATGCTGGTTGATTTTTTTACGCCAGAGTTTGGCCGCATTACTGCAGTGGCGCGCGGTGTTCGCTCG
>JANYIO010000158.1 GCA_025362015.1 Gammaproteobacteria bacterium
ATGATTCCGCTCGGCTCCTGCACCATGAAATTAAATGCAACCGCCGAAATGATTCCAGTGACTTGGCCAGAGTTTGGCAAACTGCATCCCTTCGCGCCCATCGATCAAGCGCAAGGCTACAGCGAGTTGTTTGAAGAATTGCAAAACATGCTAAAAGTTTGCACCGGTTACGATGCAATAAGCTTGCAACCCAACGCCGGTTCACAAGGTGAATACGCTGGTTTGGTTGCGATCAAAAAATATTTTGAAAGCAAAGGCGAGAGCCGCGATATTTGTTTGATTCCCGCATCCGCACATGGCACCAATCCAGCGTCTGCACAAATGGTAAGTTACAAAGTGGTTGTGGTTGCCTGCGATAACAAAGGCAACGTAGATTTAACTGATCTCGCCGAAAAAATTGCCACTTACGACAAACAAATCGCCTGCATTATGGTGACCTACCCATCCACGCACGGCGTGTTTGAAGAAGGCATCACGCAATTGTGCGATATGGTTCATGCAGTGGGCGGCCAGGTTTATATCGACGGCGCCAATATGAATGCGCTCGTCGGCGTAGCAGCTCCAGGAAAATTTGGTGGCGATGTTTCCCATTTAAACTTACACAAAACTTTCTGTATTCCACACGGCGGCGGCGGCCCAGGCATGGGCCCTATCGGTGTAGGCAAACATTTAGCGCCCTTCCTCGCTGGCCATAATGTGCAATCAGTGCCAGGCACAGATCCTGCGAACGGCACTATTTCTGCAGCACCTTGGGGCTCGGCGAGCATTCTGCCAATTAGCTGGATGTACATTAAAATGATGGGCGCGGTCGGTATGCGCCAAGCCACTGAATATGCCATGTTAAATGCAAACTACGTTGCCAAAAAACTCGAAGAAGCCTACCCCATTCTCTACAAAGGCACCCAAGGTTTTGTTGCGCACGAATGCTTGTTAGATTTGCGCCCATTGAAAGAAGCCAGCGGCATAAGCGAAGAAGATATCGCCAAACGTTTGATGGATTTCGGCTTCCACGCACCCACAATGTCATTCCCGGTTGCTGGCACCTTGATGATCGAGCCCACCGAATCTGAATCAAAAGTAGAGTTGGATAAATTTATTGAAGCTATGCTGATTATTCGCAAAGAAATTGCGCAAGTAATTGCGGGCGAAGTTTCTGCCGAAGCGAGCGCATTGCACAATGCACCACATACGCAAGATGATGTTATGGAAGAAAACTGGACGCGCGCCTATTCACGCGAAACCGCAGGCCGCCCCGCCACATGGTTGAAAAACCACAAAGTCTGGCCAACGGTAAATCGCATCGATAACGTATACGGGGATAGAAATTTAGTATGTTCTTGCCCAAGTATTGAAAATTATATTGAATAGTTTTTATGTTGGGGCTATGGAATAGAGTTGGTTAATTTAAAAATTGGTTAATGCCTAAAGACTCAATTCCATAGCCTTCGTATTAGCGTCAAGGATCAATCTACTACTGGACTCAACGCATTTAACTTGCACAGGCTTATTTAATACAAGCCTACTTGCTGAGCAAATTATCGCTACTGGCACGCTGGAATCTTTGTTAATTTAAGGTAGACTGCAGGCGGATTGTTAAATCTACAATATGTTGTTTTTTTACCTAAACATCCTCACGGAACTGAAGAGAAAATAATATGAGCACTGAAAATATTTATTCTGCACCACAATCTGATGTAACAGGCGTTGTTGATAAAACCAATGAAATTGATACTTTCCCACGGAAATCTGCGTGGCTAGTATTTTTCTTAGGTATCCCTACTCTTGGTATCTACACGTATTATTGGTTGTATAAACGCACCCAACTGATAAATAGCTTACCAAATCGCAAGGTGAATATCACAATCCCAACTATATTGTTCATTCTTGCCATTGTTTCTTTAGTCGTTTCTATTCTTGGCGCCATTTATAAAGGCAACACCGCACTTGGTTTAATTTCGCCGCTTATTTCTATTATTAACCTTGTGCTCTATATCATGGCCGCCTTTTCGTTGCGTAAAGAGTTGCGCAATGTGTTAGAAGCTTCCGGCTCCAGCGCACCGGATTTAAATGGATTTTTAGTTTTTTTCTTTAGCTCTATTTACATGCAATACAAAATCAATCAATGCATTGATGAACGCACTAACAATCCAAACCGCGA
>JANYIO010000213.1 GCA_025362015.1 Gammaproteobacteria bacterium
AAATCAAAAAGAAAATGGCGGCTAAATCAGAGTACAAACGCTTGAATTTCATAACAAGACTCTCCTCAAGTAGTGCCACTCGGATTGTGGCAAGCCGATCAATATAGATCAAACCATCATTAAATATAGGGAAGGCATGCACACTATTCCTACAAAACTTAATTAAATCTCAGATCGAAAAAAACACTTTTCCACTTTAACTTAATCAGACAAACTCAATGGTGAAGGTGACACGGATAAAATGGGCTATCGTAGTTGCATCTGAATCAGCCTAGCGCTATTTGTGTGAGGAATATATGACCACAGTTTTACACCAAACAAATAGCTGTCTTGGTCAAAACACTGCTATAACTAAAGTTTCTGCTCTCCATATTGGAGCCCAATCCGCAATGCATCATCCGTTCACTCGGCATCAACAGCTAATTGGCTTTGTATGCTGGCTACTGTTAAGTATTTGCTGGTTAAGTGCGAGCTATTCTCACGCCGATGAGCCGGTTGTTATAGGGGTAGATGCCGACATACTCCCAGATTACTTTAGCTTTGTTAACAACCGTAATTTACTCAGCATTCAGCATTACGGCGGCCAGAGCGCCCGTCGCGATGTTGTTGAATTAGTACTCTTGCAACAAGCGGTATCAATTGGCGGATTTAAACACCCGCTAGAACTGCGTGCTGGCCGCAGTTATCTGCGCATCCTGCGTGACATTGCAGAGGGCAGCTTTATCAGTTCAGGAGGTTTAGCATGGAAAGATGATATAGCGCCTTTAAGCAAAGAGTTGCTGATGAGCCGCCCAATAGTACATTCAGGTGAATTTGTAGTAGGAGTTTACACCTCGCCACACAACCAAAAAGCGCTGGCGGCTAACGACTTACCCGCACTTTCAAAGCTCAGAGTTGTCACTAGCTCGCAGTGGACTGCAGATATTCATATTCTTAATCAATTAGGTTTCTCGCAAATTATTTATTCACCCAATTGGGTTAACATGATACGCATGATCGATGCTGGACGAGCAGATATTACACTTGCTCCCTTTCAAAAAACTCAGGGAATGGTGACGGAAGTCAACGGAATTAAACTGGTTCCCATCACAGGAATTAAAATTGCCTTTGCCGGCAGCAGACACTGGCCGGTGAGCCGCAAACATCCACAAGGCCAAGCTTTTTACGATGCACTGGAACGCGGACTGAACTATATGGAAGCGCACGGAATTATTCAACAAGCCTATTACGAGTGCGGTTTTTTCCACCCGGATGTCGCCAACTGGACAGTGCTAAATCCATCCTATGTTGCGCAATAAAACATAACAGCGTTCCACTTCGTCGATTAATTTGCGCATTGCACTCGTTAAAAAAAATCCCTTATACAAACGCATAAAGGATTTTATTAAATGACAATATTTAGCAGTCCATTGGATTAAAATAACTACGCAATGTTTTCATTCTCTGACTTGATATCGGTATATTCTGTTGTTGTAGTTTGCGTAGACGAAGGATGAGTAATAATCGCCAGCGGCGCATACCACAATGCCTGATGACTTAACTGCTGCCAGCCCCAACGAATCCAATCCATCAATGCAGAAGCCAACCACAGGGCCCATAATAAAATTGTAACTTTGTAACACCAGAGCGGCAACGAAATTATCCATGCTGTTGGAAATTCTACATCGCTGTGATCCTGATACCAACCAAAATGTCCATTATAATAATTGTTACCAACGATGTGCATATCCGGGCTGCCCAACAAGCCCGCAGGAATTGTTCCAATTAAACATGAAATCGCAATCGCAGAAAAAATAAATAAACCCGCTTGCATCCATTTAAATTTCCGTATTGAAGAAATACTGTGTAGCTTTCCGCGTTGCTGTAAAACAATCAGCCAAATTGCCACCACAACAAAAGTAACAAAACTTAGCGTACAAATTCCTAAACTTAATAAAATCCATTGATAAGATTTTAACGGCGTTAATTCACTGCGACCAAGTGCAACAGCAATCAATACAACAACCAACAACATTCCCCACATTAAAATACTGGGGCCCATCATTGGGCCACCTACAAACAATGGCCAACGACTAGCGGGTAAGTTGATGTGCAGGTTTTGATTACTACTGCCATGCTCAAGAGAAAACTTTGGTGATTGACTAAAAATGCTTACACCATTTTCAGTCTTCCAGGATATAGCTACGCTTTGCTCACCGGGATGCAGTGGAATTTTTATTAAACCATTGACAGCAGTAATCGGTAATGGATTGCTATCAATATTGACTGTGGATAATTTCGAGCCCTGCGGCAATGCAAAACTGTACTGTCCACCTTGATTGGTTCTGATGGATAAATCTAGTGTACTAGCGTTACTACGATTACCCAGCTCATGCGTCAACTCCGCCGAATCAATTGTGACATAACTACCTTTGGTGGCCTCTGGGCGAGTAATCGTGACACTTAACATTTCTCCAGGCCAAGGTTGCCATATCGGTAAGTTTTCATTTTCTGCAAATTGAACCGGTGCAATCCCTTTTGTTTCTGTGTGCCAAATAGGCGAAATATTTAACGTCCAAATTTCTACCCACGGCATATTTTGTGTAGCTTGCAATTGCAACGGTGTTGCTTGTTTTACATTGGAGCTCCAATAAATAGTTTGCTGATTAGCTTCTAAATGCACAGCAATTTTTCCATTGCTGTTTACCTGTGTGGTGAGCGGGGATTCGCCGTCAATTAATGGAACTTCAATATTAATAGCGCCAAAAGCTGGAGCAACTCTTGATACTGTTGTAGTTACCATCCATTCCAACCCCAATTGCAATTCACGGCGAACAATAACAAAGGGCGCAATTGGGTCGGGGCGTAAATGTTCCGCTTTGCTAAAAGATTCATTGCGCTCAACACGTTGCAACTGCAATGATTGGCTTGCTTGCTCTGTAGTCGGCGCGCCGCTGACTTCCCAACCATTACTGGTGTTTGCAACATTGTGTAATGGCACGGGGAATTGCAAATTAAGTGCATCACGTCCTTGCAAGTTGGCTTTTATAATTAAATTATGGCGGCCTTTGGGTAAACTCACTAATAAAGTGTGCGCAGCCGTTTGTATCAATGTTGCATTTTTTCCATCAACAACAACCTGGTTTGGCCACCACTGTTCGCGCTCTGCCGGCAATGGCAGTGCAATTAAATCATTACTATGCACAACCATTTCAATCATTAATTGATCATTGTTTACATTTAAGTAAAGTGATTCAATCGCAGCACAATTAGGTAAGCAGCGCGGCACTTCAGTAAGCCGCGTTTCCAATTCGGTTAAAATAGTTTGATCGATAACAACATCAGCCTGCGCTGATTGGTTAGGTGCAACCCACAAGCTTGCAATTAATACACAGGGCAATAACGCCAGGCTTGAAGATTTTCTAAAATGAGGCAATGTAATGTTTTTACCGAGCGCATGAAAAAATTTCTGTAACAAAATCCCACTCAAAAGTAATGGCAAAAGCACACTCAACAAATAACCGATTCGGTTGATAAGTGGCGACACCAAAAATAATTTTGTTGTTTCATTTGCTTTAACAGGGCCAGTCCATTGCAAATAAATTCTATTTTCATTCCAGGTGGGAATTGCAATACCAGTTTGTGTTTGTTGGCTTGGATCATAGGATCTATCAATAGCAACACCTGGAATTCTTTGCAATGATTCAGCAAGATTTACATCTGGCATACGACCTATATCATCAGCTGAAATACTATCAACTACACCAGCAGCTTCGCGCTTAACATCCATTGAACGAGAAAGAGGTGTCCTGGCTTCGCGTACGGCAAGGGTTTTTTTCGCGTCCGACGACATTAAAATTAACGAAGGAAATTCAAAATCGTAAAACTCCTCAGTTTCTAATTGTGGATTAATAATTGCTCGCGCTTCCCTCACGGCAAAAGGTAATAGGGCAATCGCCAAAAAAATAAAGCTTATATATGTATAGTTAACTATGTAATTTTTAAATTTACCACTTACAAAAGGAATTAACGCAATTGTTGCTACTAGATTTAACCAAATATAAACAGGCGCACCTGAGCGTTGATAAATAATTAATAAGGTTATTGCTGCAAGTGCGCCATAAATAATTTTTGTTGTACGCCCAATCGCGACCGCAATAATTAATACTAAAAACATATCCCACAGTGTCCATGCTGAAATCCAGCTACCACTTTCGCTGCTGGTTCCCGTTGCGGTGATTAATGACCAGCCCGGCGGCAAATGGAGGTCAGTCGACACAGAATTAAATTCTTCACTCCAACCCGAAACGGGTACAGTTAAATTGCGTGGTAAATGACTAATACCCGATATGTTAATCTCATGAGTACGAACTTCAATGCCAGCATTTTTACTGTTTGTAAGATGGGTAATGAGCTGGGGCTTTTCTGCAACTTTTGCGCTGGTTAATTCATAGGGGATAATAGTTTCAAGTCTGGTATTGTGGGCGGTTCCACTGAGTTCATCGCTAAAAATAAATTCCTTTCCATCAAAACTTAGCCAGGCTTCTTTTGTTAACTTAAGTTCATTGGCTGCATCTGTACTTTCTCCGCGCTGCAATTCCTCCATTTTAAAATGTGTTTCCGGCGTGACCAAATAGGCTGGCAATGTTTTCCAGTCTTCTGGTAATTGTGTTTGTTGCGGGTCTATAGTTTGTACGCCAGATATTTGTACACTGCGCAATTGGCGCTGTGCTTCGAACACCCAAATTTCTTGTTGCGGCCACAACTCAGAAGTATTTTTAAACGTTAAATCATTGAGTGGCGTATTGGATTGACTGACGAGTGTTAATTCCCAAGAACCGGACTTGACTTGAATACGCAAGCTACCATCTTTTTCGATGCGCGCTGGTAATGTGCTTTTAAACTCCGTCGGCGTAAAGCCGGTTAATAGTAACTGGCCCAATCGCAATTCACGCTCTTTACCGCTCACATCTATTTGTAATTGTGTGGTTATTTGCAAAGGAATAGTGTCATTAATTTTTCGAAATACACGAACATTGAAAGTATCTTGATGCGTTGCAGCAGTTTGTGTTTCGCTAGCGCTTAACCAAAGTTGGTCGCCATCTTCAATCGCAGGTGTCGCAACTGATTTCCCGTTGAGGGTTAATTGCACTATGCCGGCTTGTTGCGGTACTTGCAGTGTGCGGGGTAATTCACTCCAGCGAATGTCGCCATTAATTTTATGCATTCCTGCGATTAAATACACTTCAGGAATTCTGTTATTGTCGCGCACTGCAATTTTATTGTTATTGTCGCTGATATTCTGTGGCCAAAATGCTGCATTACCAGGTAGCGCAACCCAATCGTTTTTATAGACTTCAATGTGCATTGAAAATTTGGCGCCAGAGGTGGTTGCATCTATGTGTAATTCGGATGGCCAGTTGCAAGTACGTGTTGCATCATTAAACATAAATGGGCAGTTCACATCAGGATGTTTTTCCAACACCCAGGGCTTCCATTCTTCAAGTGACTTGGGAATTTCTATCGCCAAACTATTGATAGTCAAAACAGTTAGGAATATTCCGAGCAAGCGTGCAATAAGTGCGGGCATAAAGTGGCTTCCTTTTGTTGTTATGAGTGTTGCGACGAGAATAAGAGTATGTTGAAACTAAGGCAAGTTAATAAATGTACGAGCTTTTAAAACGCCGGGTTAATGTGAAAAATTCGCAGCAGGAGTTCTGGTATTCGCTTTGCGACCGTCGTCGGCAGGACGTCGACGTCGAGCCTACAGGGACGTATTTACGGAGTGTCGCAGAGCGAATACCAGAACTCCTGCTTGAATAAGACGACCGTATTGAAAAATAAAAAAAGCCGCAGTTTTAGGTGCGGCTTTTTTGATACTCAGTTTAGCTTACTTTTTTGGCCTATTTTTTAGGATAGTCGCGTTTCACGCTGCCCGTATAAAGCTGGCGTGGGCGACCAATTTTGTACGCAGTGCTGACCATTTCATCCCAATGTGCATACCAGCCAACAGCGCGGCCTGTAGCAAAAATCACAGTGAACATTTCCGCCGGAATACCAACAGCTTTTAAGATAATGCCTGAGTAGAAATCCACATTGGGATACAATTTTTTGGAGATAAAATAAGGATCTTCCAAAGCAATTTGTTCGAGGCGTTTTGCAATCGCCAATAAAGGATCATTTTCCAAACCTAATTCTGCTAGAACTTCATCACAGGTTTGCTTCATCACTTTGGCACGCGGATCAAAATTTTTGTACACACGATGACCAAAGCCCATCAAGCGGAAGGAATCATTTTTATCTTTCGCTTTAGCGACATATTTGTCGATATTTTCTACGCTGCCAATTTCTTCCAGCATATTCAGCACTGCTTCGTTAGCACCACCATGAGCTGGGCCCCACAAAGTAGAAATACCTGCTGCTATAGCGGCGAAAGGGTTGGTGCCTGAGGAACCAGACAAACGCACAGTAGAAGTAGACGCATTTTGTTCGTGATCAGCATGAAGGATAAAAATACGATCCATGGCTTTAGCAATAATTTGACTTACCTTAGCCGCCTGGCCTGCAGTGCCAAAAGTCATATTTAAATAGTTTTCGGCATAGCCGAGATTAGCATCGGGCGCGATAAAGGTTTCGTCCTGGCGATGCTTGTACACCATGGCAGCCAGGGTTGGAACCTGAGCAATTAAGCGATAAGCCGTAAGCTTGCGATCTTCTTCTTTGGTGATATCAATTTCGTCATTATAAACAGCAGCCAATGCAGCAACAGCGCTGCAAAGCATTGCCATAGGATGAGATTCACGCTTAAAGCTCTTGATAATATTGGCAACGGACGCATCAACAACTGCATTATTTTTAATGGCGGTAACAAATTCTTGTTTCTGCGCCGGAGTTGGCAATTCGCCGTTGAGCAAGAGGAAGCAGGTTTCGAGATAATCAGAAGAGACGGCAAGTTGTTCGATGGGGTAACCACGGTGCAGGAGAATTCCTTCGTCGCCATCAATAAAAGTAATCTTGGACTCACACGCGGCGGTGGACATAAAACCGGGATCAAATGTGAAAAATCCATTTTTTGTGATGCTAGTGACATCGATTACGTTAGGGCCGACAGTGCTGGAGTAGATAGGTAAATCAATTGTGTTCTCGATACCATCAATTGTTAAATGCGCTTGCTTGTCAGTCATGCTGACTCCTGTGCTTACCAATAGGGCTAATGTGCTGGATTGTTGTGGGCGGGATTATAGATGAGTTAATTGCCTCGGCGAAAGTTTTTGCGAACTAATTGTTAACCTTTTACAAAGGCGAGGTGCAAATGAGATTTTTTTTGCATATCTACCACTGCCAAGCGAAGCGCCAAAAATTTTTGCACCAAACTCACTCGTTAGATATTTCCGCGCACATTTATGGTTCATAAAATTAACTGGGAAACATTTCGAAGTTATTGATCTTGAAGAATTTTCGAGCATTTTTTTGAATGCGAAGAAGGCACAGTATTTTATATTGTGTGGCGGCTTTTCGTTTGTGTTTCTATACTCCACTCTCTATAATGCGGCGCGACTTGCGAGGCGCTTCAATCATCGCGCCCAAATTTTGTTTCGTTTTTCGTTAATACTGGTACTTACTTCTTTAAATCTGCCCGCGATGGGCTACAAGGTAATCTTAACCGTGAACAAGAAAAGACCTGTCAACCTCGATCTGACTACCATCAACCTCCCAATCACTGGCTTTGTTTCTTTCTTTCACCGCATGACTGGCATATTTCTGTTTGCTGGCATGGCGGCGCTGTTATGGATGTTAGATTCAAGCTTGGATTCGCAAGAGAGCTTCGCCGCAGTGCGCGATGCTTCAGCTAACCCCATCTGCAAACTTATTTTGTGGGTAGTGCTCGCAGGTTTGGCGTATCACATGGTGGCAGGTATTCGTCACTTGATTATGGATTTCGGTATAGGTGAAAGCCTTAAAGGTGGCCAAATAGGCGCCAAGATAGCACTGGTTACAGCCATCATATTGATTGCGTTGATAGGAGTTTGGATATGGTAACGTCAATAACGAGTTTTGGTCGCAGCGGCCTTTATGATTGGCTGATTCAGCGTGTAGGCGCTGCAGTAATGGCTGCATACACTATTTTTATCACTATTTATTTAATGACCAACCCCGAACTGACCTTCGAGCAATGGCACGCGCTATTTGGTCAGCTATGGATGCGCGTTTTTAGCCTAGTCACATTACTGTCTTTTATCTCTCATGCATGGATTGGTTTGTGGGCCGTGTTAACGGATTATTTGACCGTGCGCCTGATGGGCAATAAAGCCACTATCTTGCGTATTTTTGCGCAAATGATGCTCGGTGGTGTTGCAATTACCTACCTTGTTTGGGGCATCGAAATAATCTGGGGTTTTAATTAATGGCTAGCATTCGTACGATTTCTTTTGACGGTATTGTAATTGGCGGCGGCGGTGCAGGCATGCGCGCAGCTTTGCAGTTGGCACAATCTGGTTACAAAACTGCAGTAATTACTAAAGTATTTCCTACGCGTTCGCACACTGTGTCTGCCCAGGGTGGAATTACCTGCGCGATTGCCAGTGCAGACCCACAGGACGATTGGCGCTGGCACATGTATGACACGGTTAAAGGTTCAGATTACATTGGCGACCAGGATGCCATCGAGTACATGTGCTCTGTTGGCCCGGAAGCGGTATTTGAACTTGAGCATATGGGCTTACCTTTCTCGCGAACTGACGAAGGCCGTATTTATCAGCGTCCATTCGGCGGACAATCAAAAGACTTCGGTAAAGGTGGACAAGCTGCACGCACTTGCGCCGCAGCTGACCGCACAGGTCACGCGTTATTGCACACGCTTTATCAAGGCAATATTAAAAGTAACACTGTATTTTTAAACGAATGGTTTGCAGTTGATTTGGTTAAAAATGCCGATGGTGCAGTAGTAGGTGTTATTGCTATCAATATTGAAGACGGCGAAACCGTTTATGTAAAAGCCAAAGCAACTGTTATTGCGACCGGTGGTGCAGGCCGTATTTATGCTTCTACCACTAACGCTCATATCAATACTGGCGATGGCGTCGGTATGGCATTGCGCGCCGGCTTTCCAGTGCAAGATATTGAAATGTGGCAGTTCCATCCAACCGGTATCGCTGGTGCCGGAACTCTGGTGACTGAAGGTTGCCGTGGTGAAGGCGGTTACCTCATCAACAAAAATGGTGAGCGCTTTATGGAGCGCTACGCTCCCAACGCGAAAGATCTTGCCGGTCGCGACGTAGTTGCGCGCTCAATGGTATTAGAGATTCTTGCCGGTAACGGCTGTGGCCCTGAAGGCGACCACGTATTGCTTAAACTGGATCATTTAGGCGAAGAAGTGCTGGAAAGCCGGTTGCCAGGCATCTGTGAATTATCGCGTACCTTTGCTCACGTTGACCCCGTAAAAGAACCCATTCCAGTAGTACCTACTTGCCATTACATGATGGGTGGTATTCCCACCAATATTAATGGCCAAGCCTTAACACAACATGCAGAGGGTATAGATACCGTTATCGATGGTTTATTTGCGTGCGGTGAAGCAGCCTGCGTATCTGTTCACGGCGCAAACCGTCTGGGCGGAAACTCTTTGCTCGACCTGGTAGTATTTGGTCGCGCAGCAGGTTTATATATTGAAAAAACTTTGCGCGAAGGCATTGAGCAGCGCAATGCAACACCTGCCGATATCGACCGTGCTATGGCGCGCTTGAATAAACTTAACACCTCAACAACGGGTGAAAGTGCAGCCGTATTGCGCAAAGAACTACAAACCATTATGCAAAATTACTTTGGCGTATTTCGCAAAGGTGAATTCATGCAGTTGGGTATTCAAAAACTTGCAGAATTACGTAAGCGTATTGAAAATGTTGCGATTACAGATAAAAGCAACGCCTTTAATACCGCGCGTATTGAAGCCCTGGAATTACAAAATTTGTTAGAAGTCGCAGAAGCCACTGCGATTGCTGCAGAAGTACGTAAAGAATCGCGTGGTGCCCATGCACGTGACGACTTTGAAGATCGTGACGATGTTAATTGGTTATGTCATTCACTCTTTTTCCCTGGCGATAAGCGTGTTACCAAGCGTGCAGTTAATTTTAAACCGCACACAATGGAAGCTTTTGAACCTATGAAACGCACATACTAAATTGGGGACCTGCAGCATGTTAAAAGTTGAAATCTATCGCTACAATCCTGACACCGATAAAGCGCCCTACATGAAGACCTATGAGTTTGATACTCAAGGTAAAGATTTAATGGTGTTAGATGTCTTGGAGCAATTAAAAGCACAAGATGAAAGTTTGGCTTATCGCCGCTCATGCCGCGAAGGTGTGTGCGGTTCAGACGGCATGAATATCAACGGCAAAAATGGTTTAGCTTGCATTAAACCTTTATCGGAATGTGTGAAGAACAATAAGTTGATTTTACGCCCGCTGCCCGGCCTACCGGTTATCCGCGATTTGGTGGTAGACATGACGCAATTCTACGACCAATACAAAAAAATCGAACCCTATTTACAAAACGATACTCCGGCACCGGCCATCGAACGCTTACAATCGCCAGAAGATCGCGAAAAGTTGGATGGATTGTACGAATGTATTCTCTGCGCCTGCTGTTCAACAGCCTGCCCGTCGTTCTGGTGGAACCCGGATAAATTTATCGGCCCAGCTGGCTTGCTACAGGCCTATCGCTTTCTGGCAGATAGCCGCGATTTAGCAACTGAAAAACGCTTGTCCAATCTGGATGATCCATTCAGTGTATTTCGTTGTCACGGCATTCAAGCCTGTGTCGCGGTATGTCCAAAAGGTCTTAATCCAACCAGAGCCATTGGCCATATTCGCAACATGTTGTTACAGAGCGCTACCTAACTACCCAGTGTGGGGGTGGTGCTTTTCCGTATTGGTAAGCTGTAAAAGATCGAATTTTAAATCGAATTTTAAACACTTAGGGTGAGTGGAATGCAAGACAGTATCATGGCGCATTTTTTGAGTAATTCTCACATTTCCGGTGGGAATGCTGCTTATGTTGAAGAACTCTACGACACATATTTACATAATCCTAATGCCGTTTCTGAAGAGTGGCGCGGCTATTTTGATCAGCTGCCACGCATTAACGGAGTTATAACCCAAGATACACCTCACTCAGTGATTCGCGCGCAATTTGAGCTGCTGGGTAAATCTCGTGTCCGCACTGTGGCCGCCGTTGGCGGTGGCAGCGTTAGCGCTGACCATGAGCGTAAACAAGTCAAAGTCTTACAGCTTATTAGTTCTTATCGTTTTCGTGGGCACCAAAAAGCAGAGCTAGATCCGTTAGGCTTGATGCAGCGCGATTCAGTACCTGATTTGGGTTTAGCGTTTCATGGCTTGACCAATGCTGATTTGGATATTGTATTTAATACTGGCAATTTGTTTATTGGCAAAGAAGAAGCACCGCTGCGCGAAATTATTGATGCGCTTGAAAAAACTTATTGCGGTCATGTGGGTGTGGAAATTATGCACATCACTCCTTTGGCAGAAAAACAATGGCTGCAACAACGTCTGGAAAGCGTGCGTTCTAACCCTGAATTTAGCAAAGAACAACGCTTGGCAGTGCTTGAACGTTTAACTGCTGCGGAAGGTCTTGAACGACACCTCGACAGTAAGTACCCCGGCACCAAACGTTTCGGTTTGGAAGGTGGCGAAAGTTTTATTCCACTCGTGGATGCGCTGGTTAAACGCGCTGGCACCTATGGCGCAAAAGAAATTGTTTTAGGTATGGCGCATCGCGGCCGCCTGAATGTGCTTATTAATTTGTTCGGTAAAAACCCTTCTGATTTGTTTGCGGAATTTGACGGTAAACGTTTGGTGGATACTTCTGGCGATGTTAAATATCACCAGGGTTTCTCTTCCAACCTTATGAC
>JANYIO010000267.1 GCA_025362015.1 Gammaproteobacteria bacterium
GATGCCACCAATATCGACAAATGCTGTCGCTGCATTGGTACCTGTTACCATAGAGGTGAAACTGGCATTTCCGCTTACCGCTAACTTACCGCCCTGAATAATGAGTGGCGCACTAAAAACACCATTACCCTGTACGTTGATATTGGAGTTGACAATGCCCAGCTGACTGTTTGCAAAAGTGGCATTAGTCGCCAAGGTAAAGCTTGAATTTACTAAACTTAAAGCACCCGTTAAATTAACGGCTTCTGTCATTGAAACTCGGCTATCTGTAAATTCCAAAGCTGCTGATGGATTGAGTCCACTCAATGACACCGCCGCCTTTTCAATCACTATATGATTTTCACCTGCTAATCCTGACAAAGGTGTTAACGCGTAGGTGGTATCAGAGCCCAGTCCCTGAATGTGCAAAGGGTATTGCGTCACGCCAGTTTTATCGTTTAGATAAACCGTACCTGCACCACCGTGTGTTGAATTTGCGCTGCCACGCAACCCGCCCTTTGAATGGATTAAGGTTTCATTGATACCCGTCAATGACTGGTAGTACAAGGCTACTCGACCTCCGCCACCGCCACCACCTGCGTTGGCCCCATCACCACCATCCGCATTTACCTCGCCCTTGCCAGTGCTTGAATTAATTGCACCTATATCCAGCCAGATTGAACCGCCTGCACCACCACCGTAGTTGACAGACGTTGGTGCAGCTTCACCCTTGGCTAAAATCATTCCATTTAAAGTCAACGTGTCAGCAACTAACTTAATCGCACCACCACCACGATTAGTGCTTGGAATACTTTGATCACGCCCGCCGCGCCCAAAAGTAATAGGTTGTTGATAAGCACCGTAAGTGATACCTGAAAGGTAAGTGATAAATTCACCACCTTTACCTGCATGGCTGCCACCGCTATAAATACCCACCAAAGGATCACCCAACAGTCCTTTGGCGGAAACATCGATTCGACTACCTTCATCAACCACTATCTCAGTAGCCGTAATAGTAATACCTACCGCTGTATCACTAGCGGCAATTGCTGTCGTTAATACACTGTTATTAATTAAGCGCACACTTGAAAATTTGTGATTACCAATCAGTGTTAACGTTGCGCCATCGACAATAATATTTTTATTTTCGAAAGCAAGATTATTATAATCAATTGCAGATGTTTGATTAAACGTAATGACATCATTTGCATCGGCATATGCTTTGCTCATTAACAATAACACTACATTACTTTTATAAGGATCTTCGGTAAGCGTTTGTTGTGATGAGGACGGAGTAAAATCAGATGCATATCGTGATATGTTTTTAGTGATGCGCAAATCTGACATTTCCCCTTGCGCATAACTCTGATATTGCGCATAGCTAGGGACGACTGTTCTTCCAACATAAAATGGCTGATTGATTTCCACCCATCCAGTAGTCGCATTCACTGAGGCATCAAGTTTTCCATTTACAAATAATTTTACCGTTGCACCATCAAAACTAATCGCGACATGAACCCATTGATTGGTAGGAATTACGGTAGTGCCTATAATATCTATGGCACCACTTACACTTGCAGCACGATAAAATCTTAATTTATTAGCAGTATCAGCACCATTGCCGCTGCCAGAAACAAAAAACTCCTGCTCCCCTTGCCCGCCATCTACACTCTGCGACACTATGGGCCAGCCGTAAATAGAGACAGACTCCATGTAAATCCATGCTTCCATCGTTAATGCTGATGTATTGCCTGGCAGTGGAGTTGGCGACACCGTTAAATAATCACCATTACCATCAAAATTGCCGGAAACACCACCAAAGATTGCATCACCAAAAGCAGCTATGTTTTTAGGGTTCAATGATGCATCGCTAAACGTCGCATTATTTTGCGCAAAGGAAATATTAGCCAACACGACTAACCATACTGCAAAAATAGTTTTCTTTAAGTGGATTGAAAAACCAGTAGGATAGCCGTCAAAATTAATCATTTTATTTCCATTAATAGTCAATAACATTACAAAACCCAATATATTTAAAAATTAAATTTAACGACTCAGATAAGTTTTTAAAGGCTTACTTTTATTCGACTATCGGTCATTAAAAATCGATTACTGGACATCACAGAATCATTTTTATTATCCAACACTCGTGTAACAATATAATTTTCATACTGCGCATCAAAAACATGTTTTTGGGAATCTACCAAGATCCATTTTTTTCCATCAAAAAACTCTGCCCAGTTATGATAATCCGCCGAATTAAGAATGGCGGCTGAGTTCGGCACCACAAAACCAGCAACACCTCTCGCAGGAATACCATTCACTCTCGCCAAAGCAACGAACGCATACATATGTTCTGTACAATCCCCCACGCGCTTTTCTACTGCGTATTCCGCACCTTTATTTTCAGCGACATAGCCCACATCTTTAATATTATTAACCAGCCATTCATAGATAGATTTTGCAGTTAGCTCAGATCTTTTATTGACTAACTGGGCAGCAATTTCCTTTACCGCTAGCGAATCTGTTTCTATGTATTTTTCAGCGATGAGATAGGGGTTTTTCTTAATGGAGTCTTCCTTCGCCAATGCATCGACATTCAATACCATGGTGATGCCGATTATTTTGGTGGCGAACGGAGGAAAATTCTGAATAGTAAATTTAATCGCTTGATTAAAAGCTCCCTTATTAATCAGCTCATATTTTTCTGTGGTTGTGATTGATACTATATGTTGCGCACCAGCAATCTCTACAGGAATCATTGCCACAAAATCGGCCTGCGGAATAAATTCATTCGCCGTATTTTTGAGGGTGTAAGTAAACCGCAATGTTTTCTCAACAGGTTGTGCAATGTCTAACCTTGGTTGACTCAGCCATACCAAAGCACAGACTACAAACACAATCCCGAATAAAATAATATATCGTGATTTATATTTTTTAATATTATCGCTTACCACAAAAATAACTCCTTGGAACATCCGTGCGATTGTGATTAATCCACAAATTCCCTTCTAGTTGCTGACGAAGAGCACCTACACCGCCCGCAAGCTGATACAGGTTATGAAATTTTATGGGCATCTTTGGATGATAATTACCATTTTCACTTACTATAACGACGGGATCAAAACCATTACTGCTTTTTGTAAGAACAATATCGCTTAGCTTCTGATCATTATTTTCCATCGAATAAAACTTAGTCACGCCCATCGCTGTTAGTTGTGAGGAAACAATATTCGATGTAGTTACGATAGAAACGCGATTATTAAAATATTCAAAGATCAGCTGCTGTGCACTGACAGCGCCAATCATTTCGTTATGCTGATTTGCAGTAGTTTGCACACTACTCCACACATCAACGCCGCCGACTAGAATTTTAACGTTTTGAAAACCCACTTTTTTTAATATCGCGCAATCATTCGCAGCGTTTGCACGACTGAAACCATCACCAATCAGTAACAAGGGTTTATGTAATAAAAAAGATTTATTTTTGAGCTCCGACACAGGCATTATCCACGCGTCTTTGCTAATTTTTTCAGTGGAGGAAGCGTGAGAACGAGTATCTATTATCTGAAATGAGGATAACTTCTGCCCCAGAGAAGGCAGATCAATAAGGCATGAAAAATCCTTATCAATATTTAAAGACGCGCCATACCTTTTTAATTCAGACAAGTATTCTGCTGGAGCAGCACATTGAGAATCGATAGTGCTGTCAGCAACAGCCAATTGGGGAAATTGACTGCCAGCACACAGCATGATTGATAATAAAAATCCTGTGATCCTTTCAAACATGAATTTCACCAATAAGTCCACTTTAAAGACCGCTCAATAAGTTATTAGCCAGCCTCCACTTATTCCAAGCAACCATAGTACTATATTTGCTCAAAATGATCAATACGGCGTCAAGCCATTAACTGAATTTATCTGTTACAGGCTAATTCATTGCGATTGGTTTTGCCTAAACACACCTACATCAAAAGCAAATAGCAGACACTAGTGTTAACGCTTGAGGAAAATCTTTCGTTATTACAACAGCAATTCGCCCATTGGGATTATGAATACGGTGTTCGTCATCAACGTAAATTTTGGGTGCTGAAATATAGCGAGTACAAAGCCAAGCAACTGGCGATGATCGAACGAAAAAGACACTTACAGGAGTCTGTGCGGTCAAATGAGGCTAGAAAATAAAACTTAACGAAACCTTCCATAAATCAAGGCTAAATACATGTGTATTTATTCTGGATTAGTTTTTTTGCATATATCTTGAGTCACCGTTAAAGCCTTCAATAGCTCTATTGCAACGCATCTATTCTGCGATGTTAGCTCTCGAAAAAGCCGCCTAAACTGAATTGCATCATCCGTATAATCAGAAAAATCACCTAGCTCATGTTGGACGACTCCCTTCAGCTTTGAATTGTAGATTGGCATCTCCCCTCCTTCTGCCGCCCGAAACAACTCACTAACTTTAATATCTAAAGCTTTGGCCAAGCGATAAAGCAAATCTAAAGATGGAGTGCGTATCCCTTTTTCAATACGCGAAAGATTACTAGTAGCGGTGTCGACTTCTAGCGCTAATGCCTCCTGAGACAACTCTTTTTCAGAGCGCAGGGCTTTGATAACAATACCAATATTCATGCAGGCATTTTGGGACGTTATTTGCCATTAAGGCAAAACCAATATGGCAAATTGCTTGATAAATATTGCCTATATGGTAATATTCAGTTTTAGGTCATGAGATTTATATTGACTAGTCAGTAAGGATTAGCTCCACCCCATTACGATCCTCATAGAGAAAAAAGCTCACAGTATCAGAGGACCCCAAAAAAATAATTGTTAAGGATAGGATACGAAAATGAATAGCGCAAAACTTTCACTTCTTAATGATGCTGAGTTATCACTTTTTATTGAAGCAAAGAAAAAATCCATCGCAGCAACTATTTTTTTGAATTTATTTTTACCTGGAGCAGGATACATTTATTGTGATCGATGGTTAAACGGTATAACCGCATTTTTATTTGCAATAGTGGCGTGGAAATCTGGCTCAGTGCTAGCTGTAATTACGCTAATCTTCATTTTTGTTGGTGACGGATTTCTATGCGTAAAAAAATATAATCGCATACTGATAGAAAATACCTTAAAAGAGCGCGCCACAGCAAAAGAGTTTCTCCAAGATAACTAGATGAGCTATTGATTCCAATACAGCTACCCCCAAAATTTGTTCATAATTGAGCTAAAAACAAACGAAAATGGAATATTAGCGTGATTGAATTCTTCAAATTTATTGTATTTATTGTTTGCTTCTTTGGATTCACAATTACCATTCATACCTGGTCGGTAAAAAAAGGACATTTAAAAACTACTGAATGGATAAAGGTACTTCTTAGAGCATGCACCGCGGGGTTGATTGTGTTCGGGATTTTTTTCGCCATTACGGGGAAGATGCCTTATAGCATACAAGCTATCGCGAAATCCTACGATGATCCATTTAAAGAGGAACATGAAATTGCGCTGGAAGCCGCTCAGGCTGAAGCTGAAGAAATTGCTAAAAGAAAATCTATTCCAGACGTCAACATTCAAACTATTTTGTCAGATTACACTAGGAACGAAGTTAAGGCCGACAACATATACAAAGGAAAGGTTTTGCGAATAGCAGGAATAGTAATTGATATTAAAAAAGATGTTTTGGGTAATCCTTTTGTCATTTTGGGCAGAAATACAGCATTAGATATTCCGCTAATTCAAGCTTCTTTTGATGAATCTTATAACACGCAATTAGCAAATTTAAACAAAGGAGATCACCTTATAGTTGTTTGTAAGGTGCTAGGGCTACTACTATATGTTCAGGCGGAAAACTGCGAAATCGAATATCAACAACAATAACAACTACCTGTTTTTTGTGCTTTTACATGACTAGTTATTCAATTACTTAAAGCTATTCCCGAAAGAGAAATTGACAATAAAGAACATCACTTGAAAAGGTCAAGCTGGAAAAATACATTATCTTCTCGAAAATTAATAAACCAAACTCCAGCACTTAAAAGAATTTTTCCTATGATCCGATTATTAGCACTGTTCGTATTGGTTTCTTCAGCGTGCATTGCTGAAACCTATGAAAAGAATGGTCTTCCCTGTGTGGATGAACTCTGCATCGGAGACAGCATTGTTGAATTAAAGAAAATAAAATGGAAACCTTATCCGTACAAAGAGAAAAATGCTCCTGATTTCGGACAGGAGTGGGTAGCAATTACTTATCGC
>JANYIO010000313.1 GCA_025362015.1 Gammaproteobacteria bacterium
CAATACTTTTAAAATCGCTAGGGCTTGTGGTGTGAGCGGTACTACGAGAGTGCGTTTTCTTTTCATTCTTTCGGCGGGAATAGTCCATAGCTCGGCATCGGTATCTATTTCGCTCCAGCGTGCGCCAGCGGCTTCGCTAGGGCGAACCATGGTATGTAGTTGCCATTCAATCAGGCAGCGAGTAAGGCGCTTAATGCTGGCTTGGTTTATGGTTCGCATAAGCTCGGGTAATTCAGCGGGTGTGAGCGTGGGCATGTTGGTTTTGGTGGGCTTTTTAAATTCGCTGTGAATGCCTGCTAATGGGTTGGATTGAATAAGGCCAACATTAAGCGCGTGAACCATAATTTCGTTTATGCGTTGGCAAAGGCGCTTGATGGTTTCGAGTGTGCCTTTCGCGGCGATGGGTTGAAGGGTTTTAATCGCACTGGGTGCGGTTATTTTGTGAATGGGAAGTTTGCCTAAGCTTGGGAATATGTGAAGCGTAAGCGAGCGCCAAATGTCGTCGGCGTAAGCTGGAGTGACTTTGCTTTTTTTTACTTCAAACCAACGGGCGGCCACATGTTCTAGGGTTAGTGCGTGAGCTTCTTCATTTGCGTTTTGAATTTGGTCGCGGTGTTCTTTGGGGTCGATACTTTTTGCCAGAAGGGCGCGGGCGTCTTTGCGCTTTTGGCGGGCTTGTTCCAGCGTAGTTTCAGGGTAAATGCCAAAACCCATATTGGTGCGGGTTTTGAGAAAGGGCTTTTCATAGTTGAATAGCCATTGTTTGGAGCCGTTGGTTTTGATTCGCAATGCTAACCCTTGGCCATCAGCAAGGTTGTATTCCTTGGCTTTGGCTTTGGCGTTTTTAATCTGCGTATCGTTCAGCGGTTTAGTGACTCTGGCCATTTTTAGTAACACCGGTTTAGTAACACTGTCGGCAATGTTACATCCAGTGTTACTAAAAAAGCTAGATGTTATAGAGCCTTATCGGTTCTTATAGGCAATAAAAAAGCCGCAAACCCTTATGGTGTGCGGCTTTTCTAGTCTTCTTGGGTTCTCTTGAAACCCGTATTTGGTGGAGGCGGGGGGAGTTGAACCCCCGTCCGCCAGTACTCCCTCCTCGGCTCTACATGTTTAGGTCCGTTGATTGATTTAACCGGTATCAGCCCAACAGGCAGGACGATACAAGCGATCCTATTAAGTTTTAGCAGCGCCACCCTAGGCTTGCTTTGCTGCGATCCAGTTCTATATGACGGGCTTTAACGCGGTACTGGCACCTTGTTATAGACCGCTAGCAGCAATTAAGCTGCTAGAGCGTAAGAATCGTCGTTTGCGACTATTCAAGTACAGCTTTGGATTAACGTGATTGGCTGTCCTCACGACATGCACCTTGGGCTTTGTTACCAGCGTCGAATCCATATCGCCCCCAGTCGCCATGCTTGAGTATCAAACACGGCGAGTGAGGTTATTGTAGGTGGTTAAGGGTAAGGAGTCACTCATTAAATGACTGTCATTTTTTTGGGAGGATTGTTAAGGCTTGCTGGGCTCAAGTCGTAGTTCAAGGCGGTTGTGGCCTTGTGCAACCGTATTCCAGGTTTTTGCGCTGAGTGATTGTTTGCGTTCAGGGTAATTATCGGGTTCGCTCAGGGTATTAATCACAATGCGGATAGCTTTCTCCGGTTTTTGATCGAGGCCGTTTAGTGCGCTTTCAACTTCATGTTGGTACTGTTCCATAACACGATCCAGTCCGTACATTTCATTGGTGGTAATGCAGTTGCCCATGGTTTGGCTTTCATTGGCGAGCTGTCCCTGACCAAAATTGTCGATAATGAGGCAAAAGTTTCCCACGTAAATGTTGATCCAGGCACTACCTCTGAAGCCTTTCGTGATAATGCGATTTAACAGTTCATACAGGCGAATGACAGTTTTTGCGTCGATACTATTTTGATTGAAGGGCAGAGTAGCTGTCTGATTGAATGTCCAGGCCAAGTCGCTAAGGTAGGCACCGTCCGGGTGTTTGGGTAATTCTGCAACTTGTTGTGTTGGGGCAGCGGCGAGGGCAGGTACTACCAGTGCTTTTTGTTCAGCTATAGCCGCTAGTTGCTCGCTAAATTTTTGTTGTTGCTCTTGCCCCTGGGTTAGGCCGTCACTGACTTTAATCAGGTAAAAAGCAATAATAATTAACGCGGCAAACATCAGTATTTTGATAAGGAGTGACCAGATACTGTCACTGGGCTCCGGGGGTGTTGCCAGCAGCGGTTCTGGCTGAGCATGCTGATGTTCAAGCATTTCACTGAATTCTTGCTTAATATTTTTCTTTAATCCCTGTAGCTCACGTACGACTCTCGTGGTGATAAAGCGGCTGCTGTCTTCTAATGTGTGTTCCATGTGGCTGAGGCGTAACTCTAGATTACGTGCTTGTTCAACGCTCGCTTTATTAGGTGTTCTGCGTTCGGCATTGTAATTGCCAACATCGATAGCTTTAGCAGTCGGGGCCGGTATCTCGATAGGTGCAGCTACGTTATCGGGAGCATTTTTTTTGTCATCTTTACGGTAAAGATGAATTGTTTGCATTACGTTGGATAGTTCGGTGGCGGTAATGGTGTCTTTGCTTACTACGTCCAGAGCGCCTAGGGCTCGTGCCTGGCCGGTGTATACATCGCCACTTTTGGAGGTGTACATGATGACCGGAATCATCGCAGTTTCGGGATGAGATTTGATAATCTGCAGCGCGCGAAAGCCATCCATGCCTGGCATCAAGTGATCCATAAAGATCACATCCGGGACGTGGGTTGCGAGATAACGTAGTGCTGCTTCACCGGAGTCGACCGAATCTGTATCCAGATTGTAGGGGCGTAGCATTTTCTTCAGGCGATATTGAGCAGTTGTGGAGTCATCAACAATAAGCGCGCGTTTGTTTGTCATGCGATCTGTTCCGTGAAGTGTCGTTATAGGTATAGGTATAGGGAAGCCACTATCTATATAGGGTAGCAAACATATAGAGTAACAAATAACTACTTTGAGGATGAAACTCAAATCACAATAAAATAATAAGGCGTCTCAATATCGGCTCATATTGCTGTGTTTATAGTTTATTTTCAAATGTTAACGCCATAAAAGCGTTTAGGACAAGGCCAGCGAACCTACAGCCCAAGTTAAAAAGTGTGATTTTTAAACACTTAAATAACGCTGTACCAAATCGTCGTTCAGCTCGGCAATAGGACCTGTTGCGACCATATTACCTTTCTCCATTATAAAAAAGTCATCAGCCACGCGGCGGGCGAAGGGCAGCTTTTGTTCAACCAATAAAACCGTTAAACCAAATTCACGGTTGAGTTTGCGAATAACATCGCCTATATCGCGCACAATATTAGGTTGAATTCCTTCAGTAGGTTCGTCGAGTATCAATAATTTGGGGTTAAGTACGAGTGCGCGGCCAATGGCAAGTTGCTGTTGCTGGCCGCCGGATAAGTCCCCACCACGGCGATGTTTCATTTCTTTTAACACCGGAAATAATTCGTAAATATGCGTGGGAATATTACGTAATTTATCGGCGCGTGCACCCAGCGATATTGTTAAATTCTCTTCAACGGTAAGCAGCGGAAAAATTTCACGCCCTTGTGGTACATAACCAATGCCTGCACGTGCGCGCATTTCAGTGGCAAGTTTGTTAATGTTGCGGGAATTAAACTCGATGCTGCCATCGCGCACGGGTAAGATGCCAGTAATAGATTTGAGCAGTGTGGTTTTACCTACGCCGTTGCGGCCAATTAAACAGCCGCAGGTACCCTGTTTCAGGTGCAGTGACAAATCCCACAGAATATGACTTTGCCCGTAATATTGATTAATATTTTTTATCTGCAGCACGCACTTATTCTCCTAAATAAACTTCAATGACTTTCGGGTCATTTTGTACTTGATCCATAGTGCCTTCGGTTAATACCGAGCCCTGGTGCAATACGGTTACCTTGCGCGCAATAGAGCGGACAAATTTCATATCGTGTTCCACTACAATGACGGAATGTTTTCCTGCGAGCGATAATAATAATTCTGCAGTTTTTTCGGTTTCTTCTCCCGTCATCCCTGCAACAGGTTCGTCGACTAACAGTACGCGCGGGCTCTGCATTAAGAGCATGCCAATTTCCAACCATTGCTTTTGTCCGTGCGAAAGTGCGCCGGCATTTTTGTAGCGCAATTCAGCGAGACCAATTTGTACTAGTACTTCATCAATATGATAGCGCTGTGATGCAGTGAGTGGCTTACTGAGCGTCCACCACACGCGCTTATCGGATGCGGTTGCCAATTCCAAATTTTCGTAAACAGTTAATGCTTCAAAAATAGTAGGTTTTTGAAATTTACGGCCAATGCCACCGCGAGCAATTTGGTGTTCCGATAATTCGAGCAAATTAATTTGCTGGCCGAAATACACACTGCCAGAATCGGGTTTTGTTTTTCCAGTAATTACATCCATCATGGTGGTTTTGCCCGCGCCATTAGGGCCGATAATGCAGCGCAATTCACCATCGTCTACATAAAAATTCAGATTATTTAGTGCGCGAAAACCATCAAAGCTAACGCTTACTCCCTCCACGTACAAAATTGTGCGATGGGTGACGTCCAGCGGTGCGCCAAAATTAGCTATGGCTTCGCTGGAGTTGTCAAAAATTACACTGAAGTTAGGATCTTTTACCGGTAATACCTGTTTCGCGCGGGCAAGAATATTCATATTGATTTTTCGTCCCCAATACTTGATGCAGAATTAATAATAGTGTTTGAATTTGCTCCAAGAGTTTTATGTGCTGATTCAGTTTTTTCTGTACGATTAAATAAACCCACCAAACCTTTAGGCAGTAATAAGGTGACTAAAACAAACAGCGTACCTAAGGCAAACAACCATGTTTCCGGGGAGTAAGAAGTAAAAATAGTTTTACCATAATTAACCGTAAAGGCTCCTACTATGGCGCCAAATAAAGTACCTCGTCCGCCGGTAGCAACCCACACGACTAATTCAATGGAGTTAAGCGGTGAAAACTCACCGGGATTGATGATGCCAACTTGCGGAACATATAACGCGCCAGCAATTCCCGCTAATACGGATGAAAAAACAAATAGCCAGAGTTTATAGGATTCAATTTGGTAACCACAAAAACGTGTGCGAGTTTCTGCGTCGCGAATGGAAATAACAATACGCCCAAAACGTGACGTAACAATATAGCGGCAGGCAAGGTAAGCCATTATTAATGCGAGGCCTGAGGCTAAAAATAAAATAATTCTTGTGCTATCAGCAGTAATCGCAAGTCCGGCAATTTCTTTAAAATCGGTGAGGCCATTGTTTCCACCGAACCCCATTTCGTTACGGAAAAAAGCCAGCATCAGCGCGTAAGTGAGCGCTTGCGTAATAATTGAAAAATAAACACCGGTAACACGAGAGCGAAATGCTAGCCAACCAAATATAAAGGCGAGCAAACCGGGAACTAACATCACCATTAATAAAGCAAACCAAAAATGATCGAAGCCAAGCCAATACCAAGGCAAGTGTTCCCAATTTAAAAACACCATAAAGTCAGGTAGTTCGGCGTTACCATATTGGCCGCGGCTGCCAATTTGACGCATTAAATACATACCCATTGCATAGCCGCCCAGCGTGAAAAAAGCACCCTGGCCGAGTGATAGAATACCGCAGTAGCCCCAAATTAAATCTACCGATAATGCCAGCAAGGCATAGCATAAAAATTTTCCGAGTAGCGTTACGGCAAACGTAGAAATATGCAATGCTGATGT
>JANYIO010000010.1 GCA_025362015.1 Gammaproteobacteria bacterium
TGCGGTGTTAATGTTCGTTTTTGGTCATCAGCGGGACTACTTTCTAATCGGATGCCTGGTGTTACTAGGCAAAAATGCTGCCCAAAATGGCTGCGCAATAAACTTGCTTCACGCGCGGAACAAACAACACCATCCAGACCGCAAAATTTCACTAATTTTGTAAGGTGAAGAACGTGCTCCTCAGGGCTCTCTGAAACACCTATAGCCTGTAAATCATGTGCTTCCATGCTAGTTAGCACGGTCACACCAATGAGCAAGGGTTTGTGTCCACTGTGATGATGAGCATGTTGTTCAAGAGTATCACGCGCAGCCATCATCATGCGTTGGCCACCAGAAGCGTGCACATTCACCATCCACACGCCCAACTGTGCAGCTGCTTTTACTGCTTTGGCTGTAGTATTGGGAATATCGTGAAACTTAAGATCCAGGAAAACTTCAAAACCGAGTCGCATTAGCTGCTCAACAATACGCGGCCCACATGCGGTAAAAAGCTCTTTGCCTACTTTTAGTCGGCAATATTGCGGTGAAAGACGCTTAGCCATATAGAAGCAATCGTCTGCGTTATCAAAGTCCATTGCCACAACAATTCTTGGGCCTTGAATCTCTATCATGAGTGCCTCGCTGAAATGAAAAAACCCAAATCAATGATCCGGGTTCCCATTAAAACAAACTTCGCACTAATTCGCAGCACCTTAATGCATCTTGATGGCAACAGAATCAGAAACACATCCATTTATTGCTGAAATCTGTTCAACGTCCTTGCAGCTTGTTTAAAAATCATCCGTTAACAACCGACGAATCCTTTCGCCTTAAATTTCCTATGTCTACAAACGAATATTTTTGCGATTTGCCTCTACAGTTTTAGCACCAATACCTTTTACATCCGCCAACTGATCAACTGTTTTAAAGTTGCCATTGGCTTTACGCCACGTGACAACAGCTTCTGCTTTTTTAGGACCTATACCTTTTAACTTGGTGAGAGTCTGTGCATCGGCGGTATTTATATTAACGACTTCCTGCTGATTGTTCACTGCAGGTTTTGCGGCAGCAGCTGCGGGAACAGTGCTTGCTGACTTGATTGCAGCCTCTTCCGCGAATGCACTCGCTGAAAAAACGAGTCCGGAGAAAACTAAAACGGAAAGGATTTTTTTCATTTGAAACACTCCATGTTGATTATTGATTACGTTGATTTATGGCTCGCTTCTGCGAGTGAAGGTAGATTATTAAAAAATGATTTTGACGAAAAGTAGCTAATGTCGATTTTTTTTGTAGGAAAAAGCTTACATAGTACGGGAACCTATAAAATATTTCCCATAAAAAAAGCTTCTACCCACAAAGATAGAAGCTTTTTCAAACCAAAGAATCTACTTCTTAAGCGGCTCCATTAAATTGACCGCATTCCATGACGGAAAATGCTTGCGAACTAAAGTATTTAATTGCAATTCAAACTCGGCCAATGAAAGATTTTTAAGCACCAAAGCATTCAATTCCAACTCCGCTTCAGATCTTATGCTGTTTGATTGTGTTACGTTATCGAGGCGATTGATGACCATACCTGCACCGACGGTAATATTGGTAATCCGATCTATAACAATAAATGCACCTGTAGCACGATTATTTTTGTAACTATCGACAACAACTGATTGAGTTAAAAGTACATCAAGCACAGCAATATCGTTTAATTGTAATTGCTCAACTTGCATTTCTTCTTGCGTGTTTACATCAATGCGATAATGAATTTTTTCAACTTGACCACTCACCACTTTACTGGCGAATTTAAATAAATAATCCGCGCTTGGTTTAAGTGTTTTCTCTGTCATCCACACTACATGCGCTTGAAGATGATTAGTGAGTGGTGCAGCTTCACTTGCCAACGCAATCATATCGCCGCGGCTAATATCAATTTCATCGGCGAGCATTAGCGTAACGGCTTGGCCAGCAAAAACCGTTTTCAATTCGCCATCATAAGTGACGATAGATTTTACGGTACTGGTTTTACCGGATGGCAATACTTTAATTTTATCGCCCACGCTTACAACACCGGATGCGATATTGCCGCAGAAGCCGCGAAAATTTAAATTGGGGCGATTCACATATTGCACGGGCAAACGGAAATCAGCAAAATTTTTATCGCCAGCGATAGGCACATTTTCTAAAATTTCCATCAAAGTCTCTCCCTTATACCACGGAGAGAGTTCAGAACGATTAACAACGTTATCGCCATTTAATGCCGACATAGGAACGAAGAAAACATTTTTCATTCCTAACTTATTCGCAAAAGCTAAATAATCTGCTTTAATTTTTTCAAAAACAGATTCACTAAAATCCAATAAATCCATTTTATTAACAGCTACAACAATATGTTTAATACCGAGCAAGGAAGCAATATAACTATGGCGACGCGTTTGCGTGACCACGCCATAACGCGCATCAATTAAAATAATTGCGAGGTCACAAGTCGATGCACCTGTTGCCATATTGCGCGTATACTGCTCGTGGCCGGGTGTATCCGCAATAATAAATTTGCGCTTTGTTGTAGAAAAATATCGGTAAGCAACATCAATAGTAATGCCCTGCTCGCGCTCTGCTTGCAAGCCATCAACCAGCAATGCCAAATCCACTTGTGTGCCCGTTGTGCCATGCTTTGCGCTATCTGCCTGCACCGCCGCCAATTGATCTTCATAAATCATTTTAGAATCGTACAACAAGCGGCCGATCAATGTGCTTTTACCATCGTCCACACTGCCGCAGGTTAAAAAACGCAGCAATTCTTTTTGTTCATGTTGCGCGAGATAGGCATCTATATCTTCGGCAATTAAATCTGACTGATGACTCATAATAGTCTCTTATACAATCGCTAAATTTCTGAAAACTCTCAATGTAAAAAAACAAAAAAATTAAAAATAACCTTCTTGTTTCTTTTTCTCCATAGAACCAGAGCTATCGTGATCGATAACACGGCCTTGGCGTTCTGAGGTTGTGGTCAGCAACATTTCCTGAATGATTTCTGGCAAGGTCGTCGCTTCTGATTCAACGGCACCCGTTAATGGATAACAACCGAGCGTGCGAAAGCGCACCATTTTTTCTTCCACTTTATCATTGGGGCCGATTGGCATACGCTCATCGTCAACCATAATTAAAGTACCATCGCGTTCAACAACAGGGCGTTTCGCTGCGAAATATAAAGGTACTATAGGAATATTTTCTAAATGTATGTATTGCCAAATATCCAGCTCTGTCCAGTTTGATAGCGGGAACACACGAATACTTTCGCCTTTATCTACACGGCCGTTATAAATATTCCACAATTCCGGGCGTTGATTTTTTGGATCCCAGCGATGATTTTTATCACGGAAAGAATACACACGTTCTTTAGCGCGAGACTTTTCTTCATCGCGGCGTGCGCCGCCAAAAGCCGCATCAAAACCATATTTATTTAGCGCTTGTTTAAGGCTTTGTGTTTTCATAATGTCGGTGTGTTTAGCACTGCCATGCACAAATGGGCTAATACCCATATCAACACCTTCCTGGTTGATATGCACAATTAAATCCCAACCCAAATCTTTAATGCGCTTGTCACGAAATTCAATCATTTCGTGAAATTTCCAAGTTGTATCAACGTGCAGCAACGGGAAAGGTGGCTTACCCGGAAAAAAAGCTTTCATAGTGAGGTGCATCATCACTGCAGAATCTTTTCCAACCGAATAGAGCATGACAGGATTATCAAACTCAGCAGCGACTTCGCGAATAATATGAATACTTTCTGCTTCGAGTTGTTTTAAGTGAGTTAATTTGTAGTTCGACATTAATGGACTACCAAAAAAATTATACACAAGCCATAAAGGCCGGGAATTTAACAGTTACAGACCGAGTCGCGATTATAAACAACCGCCCGTTAAGTGTTAATGATTAATTACTTCTAAGTTTATTCCAGTTTGTTTCGCAAGCTGAACAAAGGTAGGAAATGACGTTACCACATTGGTGCTATCTTTTACATGAATCGGGCCCGTTGCGCGTAAAGCGGCAATAGTGAATGCCATAGCAATGCGATGATCGTGGTGAGTTTCCACAGCGCCAGTTTGTAACTGCCCACCTTGAATAATAATACCGTCATGGGTTGGCTTTGCATCAATACCCAGAATTTGCAAACCATCTGCCATTGACTGAATGCGATCCGATTCCTTCACGCGCAATTCTTCAGCACCCGTCAAAATTGTTTCACCTTGCGCGCAGGCAGCTGCAATAAACAATGCGGGAAATTCATCAATCGCCAGCGGCACTTGATCTTCCGGAATGCGAATACCTTTTAAAGGTGCGTAACGCACGCGAATATCCGCAACCGGTTCACCACCAACGGTACGCTCATTACTTAGCGTTAAATCGCCGCCCATTAAACGTAAAATATTAATCACACCAATACGTGTTGGGTTAATACCAACATGGGTAAGCGTTACATCTGAACCTGGTGCAATGCTCGCAGCAACCATAAAAAAAGTTGCAGATGAAATATCAGAAGGAACTTCAATTTTAGTGCCGATTAATTTACCGCCACCTGTTAGCTCAGCAACCGCACCTTCACGTTTTACGCTGTAACCAAAACCTGTAAGCATACGTTCAGTATGATCACGAGTGGGCGCAGGTTCGGTAACACGTGTTGTGCCTTTCGCATATAAGCCCGCCAGTAATACGCAGGATTTTACTTGTGCACTTGCCATCGGCATTACGTAATTAATAGCTTTTAGCTGTGCGCCACCGCGAATTTTTAGCGGCGGACGTCCACCTTCACCCGTATCAATTTGTGCACCCATTTCACGCAACGGATTTGCAACACGATTCATCGGACGTTTAGCCAGCGATTCATCGCCACTCATTTCCACATCAAAAGTTTGGCCCGATAAAATGCCCGACATTAAACGAATCGTTGTGCCGGAGTTGCCCATGTATAAAGATTTACTGGGCGCTTTTAAACCATGTAAACCTACACCATGAATTTTTACGTAGCCGTTAATTGGGCCCTCAATAACAACACCCATATCGCGAAATGCTTGCAAAGTTGCCAGCGCATCTTCGCCTTCTAAAAAGCCTTCTACTTCAGTAATTCCTTCGGCCAAAGAGCCGAGCATAATCGATCTATGCGATATTGATTTATCGCCAGGGACACGAATAGTACCGACAACTTTACCGCCGGGCTGAACTACATAATCAATTTTTTGTGTACTCATGGAATTTACAAAAGCTCTCTTGGCTAACATGTTAGTAAAATGATCGCGCGCTACTTTTGCACGGGTAAAAACTCCTAACAAATATTCACTGTCTTCAGTTTCTATACCGGTGCGCAAGCGCGTTAAATTATCAATAAATAAATCCAGAGCATGTAAAACACTCTGTTTATTTGCCCGCATAATGTCATGCCACATTATTGGGTCACTGGAAGCAATGCGCGTAAAATCGCGAAAACCACCAGCGGCGTAACGAAATATATTGGGGTTCCCTATATCTTGTGCAAGGGTATCCACTAATGAATAAGCAATCGCATGAGGTAGATGACTGGTGGCGGCTAAAACTTCATCGTGCTCTGCAACCGTCATTGTTAATACTTCAGCACCAACAGCATGCCACAATTTTGTGACTAACTCGAAATGCGTAACGCCAGTCGTTGACAGCGGGGTGAGGATGACGCGGTGATGCTCATACAAATCAGGGTTGGCCGCACTAACACCACTTTTTTCAGCACCGGCAATCGGGTGACCCAACACAAACTGCGCCGGGACTTCCCCATAAACTTCTTGCGCAGCAAGTTGCACATTACCTTTAACGCTAGCACCATCCGTAAGTGTTACCTCTGCTGAAACACAGGTTTTAATTTCTTCTAAAATTGTTTTTACGGAAAGCGTAGGCACGGAAATAAAAATCACATCGCCAGCACACAATTCACCAGCCACTTCTGCTAAGGAAGTATAAGCGCGATCAACCACACCTAATGCTATAGCTTCTTCACAGGTTTTTTCACGACGCGCAATGCCAATAACTTCATTGCAGGCAAAGCGTTTTTTTAAACCCAGGGCCAGACTGCCGCCAATTAATCCTATACCAATAACAACCAGCTTATTGATAAGCGGCGCGTTAATAGTTTGTGTTGGAGTTATTTGAGTCATAAAAAACTACAAAACTGCTTTGGGATAAGAGCCGAGCAATTTTAAATCTGCACAACGGCCAGCAACTTCTTTTAACAGCTCACTGATTAACGGGTCATCAACATGGCCAGCAAAATCAATAAAGAAAACATAATTCCATACACCCGTGCGCGATGGACGAGTTTCCACACGCGTCAAATCAATATTATGACGATTGAAAGGTTCAAGCAAATTGTGCAGCGCGCCAGGCTCATTACGCATTGCAACTACAATGGAAGTTTTATCCACTCCACTTTGTGGTACTGCTTGTGTACCGATGATTAAAAAACGTGTGGAGTTATCAGGCTGGTCTTCAATTTTTTCGGCGAGCATCGTCAAGCCGTACAATTCTGCGGCCATACTGCCGGCAATTGCTGCAGCATTCCATTCGCCTTTTAAACGCTTGGCTGCCTCAGAATTACTGCTAACCGCAATGCGCTCCGCTTTAGGGTAATGCGCATCTAACCATTTGCGACATTGCGCCAGGGATTGGTAGTGGGAGTATATACGGCTGATATTGTTAGTACTGGTGACATCCGAAACTAATAAATTATGGTGAATGCGCAATTCAACTTCACCACAAATTTTTAAATTAGAACCCATGAAATTATCGAGCGTGTGATTCACCACACCTTCAGTTGAATTTTCAACCGGCACCACACCGTAATTAACCGCGCCCGCTTCCACTTCGCGAAAAACTTCGTCAATGGCAGAGAAAGGCAAAGCCACAGCTGATTGGCCAAAATGCTTTAATGCGGCTTGATGGGTAAAAGTGCCTTCAGGCCCAAAGAAAGCAACTTTAATTGGATTTTCAAGCGCTAAACAGGCAGACATAATTTCACGAAACAAACGCGCCATTTCTTCGTTGCGAAGTGGCCCTTTATTGCGTTCCATTGCTTTGCGCAATACTTGCGCTTCGCGTTCAGGGCGATAAAAAAGAATGTTTACATCGGGCGCAAGGCTGGCTTTTTTAACATCCGCCACTTCTTGCGCGCAAGTCGCACGCGCTGAAATTAAACGACCAATATCTTCATCAATCGCATCAATTTTATGACGCAACGCGAGAAGCTTTTCAGCTTCGCCGAGTTCTTTTTGCGCAGGCTTTTTTTGTTCAGGTCCTTTTGGCCCAAGCGCTTTTGACATGGTTTCTTTTTGCGTAGGTTCGTTAGGCATTTATTTACTCGTCAATAGCGTCGCCATCTACAGCGAGATCGTCAACTACATCATCATCCACCAGACCATCTTCTAATACTTCTTCGCCTTCAGCTGCTTCAGCGCGCGCTAATTCGCGCTTGGCATTTTCATCAGCACTTTCTTCAATACGCTGCAGGCCTTGCATATGTTCATTTTCTTTTAACTTAATGAGACGCACACCTTGAGTATTACGGCTCAATACAGATACTTCATCAACACGTGTACGCACCATAGTGCCTTGATCAGAAATTAACATAATTTCTTCACCATCGAACACTTGTACCGCACCGACTAATGGGCCATTACGCTCAGTGGTTTGCATACCAATAACACCTTGCGAACCACGACCTTTAGCAGGGAACTCGCCGACTTCAGTACGCTTACCATAACCGTTTTCACTGACGGTAAGAACCTGGCCGCTTTCCATGGGGATAACCATACCAATAACAGATTGACCTTCAGCCAAGCGAATACCGCGGACACCGCGTGAAGTACGTCCGCTTGAGCGAATTTGTGATTCACGGAAACGCGCCGCTTTACCGGAAGTCGAAAACAAAATCACATCGCAAGTTCCATTGGTAATCGCGGTGCCAACCAGGGTATCACCCTCATCAAGTTCAATCGCACGCAAGCCAACACTGCGTTGCCGTGCAAACTGCGTCAGTACCGTTTTCTTCACAGTACCTTTAGAGGTTGCCATGAAAATAAAATGTTCGTCATCGTAGGATTTCACCGGCAAAATTGAAGTGATGCGCTCACCTGCTTCTAGCGGTAATAAATTTACTACAGGACGACCGCGTGATTGGCGACCTGCAACAGGAATCATGTACACCTTGAGCCAATAAACTTTTCCAGCGTTGGTGAAACACAAAATAGTATCGTGAGTGCTGGCAATTAATAAATGCTCAACAAAATCTTCATCTTTCACCGCAGTTGCAGATTTACCCATACCACCGCGACGTTGTGCTTGATAATCATCAAGCGGCTGACTCTTCGCGTAGCCACCGTGAGAAATGGTGACCACACGATCTTCAACATTAATTAAATCTTCCGTTGTTAAATCCAGTGTTGATGCAACAATTTCAGTGCGACGTTTATCGCCATAATCGTTCATTACTTGATTTAATTCTTCGCGAATAACTTCCATCAAACGTACAGAATTACCGAGAATTTCGAGAAACTCAGCAATTTGAATTAATTTTTCGTCGTACTCAGCGAGCAATTTATCGTGCTCCATACCGGTTAAACGATGCAAACGCAATTCCAAAATCGCCTGCGCTTGGGCAGCTGATAAATAGTATTTGCCATCGCGCATACCAAACTCTGCACCCAACTCTTCAGGGCGACAGGCATCTTCACCGGCGCGCTCAAGAAAGGGAATCATCTCACTTGCATCCCAACCGCGCGCCATCAAACCATCTTTTGCTTCTGCCGGCGTAGTCGAACGTTTGATTAGCTCAATAACCTGATCAATATTGGCGATAGCAACCGCCAAACCTTCCAGCATGTGGCCGCGTTCGCGCGCTTTGCGCAGCAAATAAACCGTACGACGTGTAACAACTTCGCGACGGAAACGAACAAAGGCTTCCAACAAATCTTTAAGATTTAAAATCTTCGGCTGGCCATCGTCCAGCGCCACAATATTTACGCCGAAGGTCGTTTGTAGCTGGGTTTGGCTGAACAAATTATTCAGCAACACATCGCCCGATTCGTTACGTTTTACTTCGATAACAATACGCATGCCGTCTTTATCAGACTCATCGCGTAATTCACTAATGCCTTCTATTTTCTTTTCTTTTACCAGCTCGGCAATACGCTCAATTAACCGCGCCTTATTAAGTTGGTAGGGAATTTCGTGGACAATAATAGTTTCGCGGCCGGTTTTTTCATCGCGCTCAACTTCTGCTTTTGCACGCACGATAATGCTGCCACGGCCGGTGCGATAAGCCTGCACTATGCCGGCACGACCATTAATAATGGCGCCTGTAGGGAAATCAGGGCCGGGAATAAATTCCATCAATTCATCGATGGTAATCTCTGCATTGTCGATCAACGCCAAACAACCGCGCACAACTTCACCCAGGTTATGCGGCGGAATATTGGTCGCCATACCTACGGCGATACCCGAAGAACCATTGACTAACAAGTTGGGAATGCGCGTTGGCATAACCGCAGGAATCATTTCTGTACCGTCATAGTTGGGCACAAAATCCACAGTTTCTTTATCTAAGTCGGCAAGTAAATCGTGAGCAATTTTTGCCATGCGAATTTCTGTATAACGCATCGCAGCTGCGCGGTCACCATCTACCGAACCGAAGTTACCCTGACCATCCACCAGCATATAGCGCAACGAAAATGGTTGCGCCATACGTACGATAGTATCGTACACAGCAGTATCGCCATGCGGATGGTATTTACCGATTACATCACCTACCACACGGGCAGATTTTTTATAGGGCTTATTCCAATCGTTTTTCAACTCGCTCATGGCGAATAGAACGCGACGATGCACAGGCTTTAAACCATCGCGCACATCGGGCAAAGCACGGCCTACGATTACGCTCATGGCGTAGTCGAGGTAGGACTTTTTCATTTCGTCTTCAATACTTACTGGTGATATTTCTTTTGCGAATTCGACCATGGGAATACAGCGTTCCTTTTTATCAAGGCTTTGGTTATGGTGATTGCTGAAAAGTAAGGGTTGACCAAGGTACTGGCAGCTTTACTTAATGGCAGCTTCAAATGGATAACACGAGCGCTACTAACAGCTAATATAGAGCGTCTGCGAACGCATTTTTACGGCCTAAATTTAGGCCGCGATCTTACCACAGTGCCAAGCAGATAAGCACTGTTTAGTCGTGTGGAATGTGGCATGGCTCCATAGACGCGTCATAGATACCCCATCAATTTAAATTACTGCAAAAGCTTTCAAGCCAGCGCCTAAACCAACAGCCTTATGTTTCACAAAACCCTCACTTTATGTAAGAAAAAACGACTCGCCAAAGTTTTGACAAGCGGTAAAAACTTGCCGAAGAAAATTCTTTCACCTGTCGCTTTACTGGCGAACTCAGTACAAAAATCCAACAAATAACTTTATATAAATTTTATATCTAATTGTTTTAATTGAATTTTTTAAAAAAATATCATCTGGCATAGATTTCGCTAATGATCATTTAAGAGAACAAATTTTATTCAATTATAGGTAGATCAGCATGCAGGACATGACAAGGCAAACCGGTACTCCAATTGCGACGATTGGCCAAATGCCAATGCTCACTCCTGAACAGGAAATCGAATCGCGCGCCAAACTCATTCAAGCATTACAAATGACGCTGGAACCCAATGAAATATTGAGTATATTTTTTAAACACCTGCAAAGTATTATTCCTGTAGGTGGTATTCAATTTCGCTTTGCTAACAATATAGATATCACCAAACTCGGTCGCGATGCACTTCATCACTGCGATTATCGCCTGACAACTGACGAAGGTTATTTGGGTGAAATTATTTTTAATCGCGGCAAACGCTTTAATGAAGCAGAACAAACCCGGCTAGAAATTATTCTAGGTGCACTAATTTATCCATTGCGCAATGCGTTGCGCTATCAATCTGCTATTCAGATGGCGCTACTGGATCCTCTTACAAGTTTGGGAAATCGTGCTGCATTGGATAACGCCTTGCGCCGCGAACTACAACTTGCAGAACGGCATCAGTATGAATTATCGCTATTAATGATTGATGTTGACCACTTCAAACTCATCAACGATCAACACGGCCATTCCCGCGGTGATGAGGTGCTACAGGCCATTGCCAATACCATTGCAAATGTTTGCCGCGAAACCGATATTAGTTTTCGTTACGGGGGTGAAGAGTTTGTAGTATTACTGCGTAAAACTAGTGAAGCCGGTGCATGTATTATTGGTGAACGTTTACGCAAAGAAATTAGCAAAATCGCTATACCGCAAAACAGTCAGTCTATTCAGCCAACGGTAAGCATAGGTATAAGCACACGCGCATCAAATCAAAAAGAGCACATCAATCATTTATTTGATCGCGCCGACAACGCACTTTATCACGCGAAACAAACTGGCAGGAATCGTGTGGTAAGTAGCTCAGCTGTCGCTTGAAGTTAAGATGAAAAAGCCGCTTAATATAAGCGGCTTTTTTTATGACGAGATTTACTCAACAGCAGGCTTATTTTTACGCGGTGCTGGCTTAAAGCGCTTGGGTGGCGCCGATGCAGCACGCAATTTTTTCTCGTGCCGTATTCGCTGCATACTTTCATCGCGGGTTGGCGGAACTACTTTGGTGTGATTATTTTTTTCAAAACCAGCGGTAGAACATAAATCAGTAATTTCATTTTCGCCCAATTCGATCCATTGACCGACACGCACATGCGACGGAATAAAAATATTGGCGTAACGCACGCGTTTTAAGCGGCTAACTTTAACGCCCTGGGATTCCCATAAGCGACGCACTTCGCGATTGCGGCCCTCCATCACCACACAATAAAACCAACTATTGCGGGATTCACCAGCGCCATCAACGATATCCGTAAAGCGCGCAATACCATCTTCTAATTGCACACCGGTCAGTAATCGTGTTCGCATTTCATCATCAACCTTACCCTGAATACGGACAAGATATTCACGATCAATAACCGATGACGGATGCATTAATTTATTCGCGAGCTCTCCATCATTTGTAAACAATAACAAACCACTGGTATTGAAATCCAAACGACCTACCGATATCCAACGCTCACCTTTTAAAACAGGCAAACCATCATAGACTGTACGGCGACCTTCTGGATCTGAACGTGAACAAATTTCACCTTCAGGCTTGTTATAGAGAATCACACGGCGGCGAACAACATCGGCACGCGCTAATACACGATGACCATTAACAAAAATTTTATCATTGGCAGTAACACGGTCACCCAATGTAGCTGTACGATCATTCACTTTAACCTGCCCAGCTTCAATTGCGCGTTCCATTTCACGGCGCGAACCTACACCAGCACGCGCGAGCACTTTTTGTAATTTTTCATCTACAGGTGCTTTAACAACTTCAGCCGAACCTAATGGAGCTAGCTTTTCTGAAGTATCATCTTTAACAAATTTTTCTGATCGAGAAGGTCTGGCAGCTTTAGGGCCAGCTGTTTTATTCGCGGCTGGTTTAGCGCCGCCTTCTTTTTTAACAGGAATATATTTATCCTGTTTTTCAGTCGTAAATTTTTTACCGGCGGGTTTACTGGCAATCGCTGGCTTCACAGCCTTGGCGGATTTTTCGCGCGCTTTCTTTGATGCATCTACAGGAGGCGCGGCGAAAGGATGTTGACTAATTTTTTTTACCATAAGATTAATTTTTACCCTAAACAATGACAACAGTTATACGTTGTTGAGTTCTTCATCAGTATCTTCATTTAAAGCCGTACCGGTTAAAGTTATGTCGGCTTCGTCATTTTTTTCATGCATTTCGTGATCATGATCAATCGCAAGTGGTGTCACATCATCAATCACTTCAAACGCTTCTTCACCATCCACAAACTCTTCCAAATCACTTTCAATAAGTGTTTCAGAAGTTGAAGTTAAAGCAGCATCTTCAGCAGTTGTTTCAATTGGCATAGCTTCGCTTAGCAGAATGTCTGAATCTTTCTCACCTAAACCTTCTTCTTCACCCAAATTAAGCACATTCATCAATTCATCTAAATCGCGAATTTCACTGAGTGATGGTAAATCTTCCAAATTTTTCAGATTAAAATAATCCAAAAATTGACGGGTAGTTGCGTAAAGCGACGGACGACCCGGTACATCGCGATGACCAACTACTTTTACCCATTCACGCTCCATCAAGGTTTTCATAATGTGCGAGCTAACTGCCACACCGCGAATTTCTTCAATATCACCACGCGTAATAGGTTGACGATAAGCAATCAATGCTAATGTTTCGAGCAATGCACGCGAATATTTTTGTGGCTTTTCATCCCACAAACGATTCACCCAAGGCGCCAATTCTTCGCGCACCTGAAAGCGCCAACCTGATGCAATTTCTTTTAACTCATAACCACGCGCACTAGACTCAGCGGCAATATTTTGCAGCGCAGCAAGAATATCTTCTTTACTTGGCGCAACTGCCGCATCAAATAACTCTAACAAACGAGTTATTGTTATTGGTTGACCCACAGCTAAAATCGCGCCCTCAATAATTTTTTGCAGCATCACCTGATCAACAGGTTGTTGCGTAACCGCAACAGTAGCTGGCTCTTCAACCATTGAATCATCAACTGCATTAACTTCATCAGCTAGATTCATAGCTTCAGAATTCCCGATATCAGAATTCATAGCCGCAATGGAATTTTCGCCAATGCTGTCTTGACCAGTGCTGTTTTGAGTAGTGTCTTCTGTTTTGTCTTGAATAATATCGTTTGTCATTGTGTTCTTGCTTTCACATGAATTGAGCCAAAAGATTCGCTTTGTACAATTTCTACCAAAGCTTCTTTAATTAATTCCATCACTGCTAAAAAGGTAACTACCACACCCAAGCGTCCTTCTTCCACCGTAAACAGGCTTACAAAAGGTACAAAGTTATTCTGCGCTAACTTATCCAATACTTGCGCCATACGTTCGCGAGTGGAAAGCCTTTCTTTGGAAACATGGTGACTTTCAAACATATCAGCACGGCGCAAAACTTCTGACAGTGCTAGTAACAGCTCTTGCAACTCCACATCTGGATCGGGCCGTGTCAGGCCGCGATCAGGTGCCACTGCAGATGCTTGAAATATATTACGGCCAATACGCGGTAAAGCATCCACATCTTGAGCCGCCTGTTTAAAACGTTCATATTCTTGCAAGCGACGAATGAGCGAAGCACGCGGATCATCATCCTCTTCTTCCTCAACGCTTGAGCGCGGCAATAACATGCGCGATTTAATCTCAGCCAGCATAGCCGCCATCACCAAATACTCTGCCGCCAGCTCAAATTGATTCGCATCCATCAATTCCACATAGGCCATGTATTGAGTGGTAATTTCAGACACATTGATATCCAAAATATCAATGTTTTGACGACGAATCAGGTAGAGCAACAAGTCCAACGGGCCCTCAAAAGCTTCTAAAAAAACTTCTAGTGCATCCGGCGGAATGTACAAGTCCTGCGGTAATTGGGTATAGGCCTTACCGTGTACCATCGCAAATGGCATTTCGCTTTGCAAGGGTTTACTGGGCGAATCCGGTGTTAGCGCTTCCGCATCCACAGCCTCAGGCATAACCTCAGGATTGGAAGACTCAGGTGACACTAACGCAAAAGATTCTTCAATAGTAGGATTCACAGCACCAACCTGTTTTAAACAAACGCTTAGCGGGGTGTCAAAAATGGCCCCCACAATTGGCGGGCATTATAGCCGTATAAGGTAAAGAGGGGACAGCTTTAACGCAGCCGACATTAACACTGATGGCTAGATTTATTACCAAGCCAATAAAGCCATTAAAATCAAAGCTATAAAATAACTAAGCCTGATTAAATACACCTAAATACAAAACCCTATTTCGAGGCAAATTTCATTAATATCACGGCAAAATACCCATTATTATTTTGAAAATGAGCATTATACCGCCGTTTT
>JANYIO010000029.1 GCA_025362015.1 Gammaproteobacteria bacterium
ATGACTTTGCCGAGCGTGGTAATGTCAGCTTTGATATTGTAATAACCTTGCGCACCCGTATGGCTGACACGGAAGCCAGTCATCACTTCATCAAGAATTAATAGGCTGCCGTGTTGATCACACACATCGCGCAAAGTTTCTAAAAATCCGCTAATAGGTGGAACACAATTCATATTGCCCACAACAGGTTCAACAATAATGCACGCAACTTTATCGCCATGCGCCGCAAAATAATCACGCACTTGTTGTGAATTGTTGTAGTCCAGAGTGACGGTGTGATCAGCCAACACGGCGGGCACACCAGGCGAGCTTGGGACGCCCATCGTTAATGCGCCAGAGCCGGCTTTAATGAGCAATGAATCTGAGTGGCCGTGGTAACAACCTTCAAATTTAATAATATTATCGCGCTTGGTAAATGCGCGGGCTAAACGAATCGCACTCATTGTGGCTTCGGTGCCAGAGCTTACAAAACGCACCATATCCATATTGGGCATGAGTGCGCATAGCTTATCTGCAAGCGTGGTTTCACGTTCAGTTGGCGCACCAAAACTTAAACCAAATTTTGCGGTTTCAATCACTGCGTTAATCACATCAGGGTGCGCATGACCCAGCACCATAGGCCCCCAGGATTGCACGTAATCAATATAGCGTTTGCAATCTGCATCCCAGGCATAAGCGCCTTGTGCCTTTTCAAAAAATATTGGTGTGCCACCCACGGCCTTAAAAGCGCGTACGGGGGAGTTAACGCCACCGGGAATATGTTTTTGTGCTTGTGCAAATAATTCTTCTGAACGGGTCATGGTAAGTCCTAAAATAATTGCTATAAATTAATAAATAATGTTGCTTGTTGTTCAATATTTTCTGCTGCAAATAAATTATGGCAAACTGCGATCATGTCTGCACCTGCATCTATAACTTGTTTTGCGTTTTCAATGGTAATGCCACCAATTGCAACAATCATGGTATTTGGAAATTTCTCTCTCGCTTCGCGCAATAAATTCAGGGGCGCAGGGCGAGCATTGGGTTTTGTGTTGGATACAAAAAAACGCCCGAAGGCAATATAGTTGGCACCATCCGCAATGGCTTTTTCCGCCAGCGCCAATGAATCCTGACAGGTTACGCCGATAATTGCATGGGTGCCCAATAATACACGTGCAGCTTTTATGTCGCCATCGCCTTGACCTAAATGAACTCCTTGAGCATTTATTCGCTGTGTTAAGTGCACATCATCATTAATAATTAAGGTGGCGCTGAAGCGATTACACAAGGTTAATAATTGCGTCGCGTCAGCTAAACGCTGCGCGGCGTTGTTCGATTTGTCGCGATATTGTATAAACTTGCAGCCACCTTTTAATGCAGCTATCACGCCCGCAAAAAGTTTTTCATTGGGCATGAGTTGTGTATCTGTGATTGCGTACAAGCTTTTTGTGTTAATGCGTTGCATACGAAATACTTGTGAAAAAAATCAAAATGGTTTTACCACGACCAAAATCACAATTCCCACCAAAAGCAAGACAGGGAACTCATTAAACCAGCGAAAAAACACATGGCTCTTCGTGCATTTGTGATCGCGCAGTTGTTTGAAATAAGCAACACAAGCATGGTGATAAATTGTCACCAGCATTACTAACGCTAATTTGCACCAATACCAGGTTTGAGTGGAATAATAACTCCAACCTAAATAACTCATCCAGCCACCGAAAATAAACACTGCAATCATGGAAGGGTTGGCAATGCCACGCAGTAATTTCCGTTCCATAATTTTAAAGCGTTCACGACTAATGTCATCTTCACTCATCGTGTGATAAACAAATAAACGCGGCAAATAAAACAGTGCAGCAAACCAGGTGATCACAGAAATAATGTGAAAGGCTTTTATCCAGAGCATAAGTCCTCTTATCTTTAAAGGCGGCTAGAGCTTGTAATAGTTGTCGATTCGCTCACATGTCATTATCCCCAGCTCAGATTTTTGCACGTTAGCAATAGACGTCGCGTCAACTTTAGCGTGGTTCATATTAAGCAGCGCCTGGTAGAGATTAGGTTGTTCGTCTAACTCGATTATATCCACGGCCGCGCCCGGATTTCTTCGAGGTTGAGCAGTTTATCAGGTGTCGCAACGGCATCTACAAGAAAATATGCAGATCGCAGGGATTGAGCAAAGGATGGCCAAAGCACGGTTACTAATAAGGATAGCTATTTTGCCCAAAAGTTTGTCGTGCCAATACTTAGTATGCACTGGCCAACGGCTTGTTGTGCGCACAAGCCGACCGCGGATAAAATTGGATTCTATATTTTTACTTTCAGTTATGCCTTTTTGCTTTTGATTTAGGGCCAAGGCTCTTATTATGGCTAACTGTTTTGAATGGCTAATGTTATTAGGTTAGTAACATAGCCCAGAAGTTATTGATTAAGTAAATGAAGGGGTTGCATGTGATTAAGGCAGGTATTGTTGGCGGTACAGGTTACACCGGTGTTGAATTGCTACGTTTGTTAGCAAAACATCCAGAAGTTGAAGTGACAGTGATTACTTCGCGCGCAGAAGCCGGCGTTAAAGTGGCAGATATGTACCCAAGCTTGCGCGGCCATATTGACCTGGTTTTCACTGAGCCAGATGTTGCGTTGCTGGGTGAGCTGGACGTGGTGTTCTTTGCTACTCCACACGGCGTCGCACAAAACCTTATGCCGGCATTGATGCAAACCAAAGCACGCATTATCGATCTCTCTGCAGATTTCAGGATTCGCGACGTTGCTCTCTGGGAGAAATGGTACAACCAGGTTCACGGCGCGCCCGAGTTAGTTGCGCAAGCGGTGTATGGTTTGCCGGAAGTGAATCGCGCGGCGATAACTACTGCTAAGCTTATTGCTTGCCCGGGTTGTTATCCCACTGCAACTCAGTTGGGCTTTTTGCCATTGCTTGAAAATAATTTGGTTGATCCAACTCATTTGATTTCTAATGCGGCCAGCGGCGCGAGTGGTGCAGGGCGGCAGGGCAAAATTGACAATTTGTTGTCAGAAGTGAGTGATAGTTTTAAAGCTTACGGGGCCGCTGGTCATCGTCATTTACCTGAAATTGAACAAGGTTTACGCGATGTTCAGCCGAGCGGTATTGCGCCTGCGCTATTGACCTTTGTGCCGCATTTGTTGCCGATTATTCGCGGGATTCACGCGACCCTTTACGCGACGCTTCTGGATGCAAATAAAGTCCCGGATTTGCAGGCTCTTTACGAGCAACGTTATGCGAATGAACCCTTTGTGGATGTATTACCTGCAGGTCAATTACCACAAACACGTTCGGTAAAAGGTTCAAATATGTGTCGTATTGCCGTATTGCGTCCGCAAAATCGCGCTACAGTGGTGGTCTTGTCGGTTATCGACAATCTTACGAAAGGTGCATCCGGCCAGGCAGTACAGAACATGAACATTATGTTTGGTTTCGATGAAAAAGCAGGGTTGGATGTCATAGCGCTCCTGCCTTAAGCTTCCATTCTTTAATGAATTAAACTTTAGTGATTTAAAAATCATGAGAGTTAACTTTCTGTGTTTTAGATTGTTGCTCATTTTATAATAAGGCAGATAAACGTGGCGGTAAAAGGCAGCATTAATCACCCCATGAGGATTATTCCTCATCGCCCTTTGACGCGTTATTTACGTTTATTGGCGTTGTTAATGATCTGTGCCAGTTGTTTTTTTGTTGGATTTTTTTACGCACAACGGCTGCAACAATCTGTTGAAGATAATAAGCACCAGGAACAGCAAAACTTGGCTCAAGAGGTGTCTGAGTTGCACACTAATGCTGAGGTGGATCGTCAAACTATTGAAGATATGCGTCAGTTAGTGATGACGCAAAAAGCCCAGATGGCTGCCTCTGAACGTTTTTTGCGAGTTTATAAGGAGCTCTTGGCATCTGGTGCTAAACTGAATCCATTAGGGGTGAGTTTTGGTTTATTTACCGTATTTCCATTGGCAGAGAAGGGACATTTTAGCTTCAAGTTGGTCGTGCAAAAATTATCGACGCAAGAGGCGGACTTCATAGGTAGCTTAGGGTTTAAAGTGATAGGTCAGCAAGCTGGCAAGTCTACAGAGCTGTCGCTTTATCAAATTTCCACTCAAGCAACTTCAGCCACTATTCCTCTAAATTTGAAATACTTCCAGGTCTTGGAAGGTGAGTTGCAACTACCCTTAGATTTCATACCAAAAACGGTTGAACTAGTGGTTAAAACGGGCGATAAAACCGTTATTGAAACCCAACTGGAATGGCCAGTTCCTTTGTCTTAGTACTTTTAAAACCTTACCGAGGTTAATGTAATGTTCAATTCCAAAACAAAACAAATGTTTGCCAATCATCAGTCGTTACTTTCCCCAGCTACCCGAATTGTGGGAGATCTTTATTTTAGCGGTGATCTATATTTGGAAGGCTCTCTTAAGGGCAATATTTACGCAGAAGAAGGTAAGTCTGCAAAATTGATTGTGGCTGAAAGCAGTGTTGTTGAAGGTGAAATTCATGCACCTAATATCGTTATTAACGGCAAAGTGTACGGCGCAATTTATTCCACCAAACATATCGAACTAGCGGCGAAAGCGATGGTAGAGGGCGCTATTCACTATCATTTAATTGAAATGGTTAAGGGCTCTCATTTGGTTGGTCAGCTAGTATGTACAGGCTTCGGGGTGGATAGCGATGCCTCAGCAGATGTTAAAGAAGAAGCAAAAGTTATAGTGAAAGGTGATGTTCGACCCATTGTTAAAATAGAACCGAAAGCCGACATTAAGCCAGAAGCGAAAATGAACGTTTCTCAATAGTTGACTGAATTAGTCAGGTACAGGGATAATCAACTTCGTCGTCAATGTATCGGAGTAGTTTATGTCCAGCGCAGCAGAAATTTTTATCCCGCAAGCGGTATATGTTAGTGACAGTGCCGTTGCTAAGGTAAAAAGTCTGATTGAAGAAGAAGGGAATGACGATCTGAAGTTGCGTGTCTACGTTACCGGTGGTGGCTGCTCTGGCTTTCAATACGGCTTTACGTTTGATGAAGCCGTTACCGAAGATGATTCCGTGGTTGAAAAAGATGGCGTTAAAGTATTGGTCGATTCAATGAGCTATCCCTATCTCGTGGGGGCGAAGGTGGATTACGAGGAAGGTTTGCAGGGCTCAAAGTTTGTGATACAAAACCCGAATGCATCTAGTACTTGTGGCTGTGGTTCATCTTTTTCCATATAGAAGAGCTATAGTCATCTGCTTTTACGTGATCCGACCCGCCGTTTGTATGCACTGACTTCAATCTAATCCCATTGCGAAAATACCATCTAAATTGCGCGAAAAGATCGACTAAATGGACCTTTTCGCGTAAGGTGGCGCCACTTGTGTCGCCGGTTACAGATCTTTATTTTGCTGTAACTTCTTAAGGTGCTGACTATAAATATCACATAATGGTAGTTCCCTACCCAAACATAGAGCCTGTAACTGCTATGAATCTGAATTATCTGGATTTTGAACAGCCAATCGCTGATCTCGAAGGCAAAATTGAAGAATTACAATTCATTGGCAACTCGAGTGATGTCAATATCGCCGATGAAATTGCTAAATTACGTGAAAAAAGCACCAAACTAACCGAAACCATCTACGCAAAACTTACGGCGTGGGATGTAGTCAAGATTGCTCGTCACCCGCTGCGCCCTTATGCTTCCGATTATATTTCGCGTGTATTTACTGATTTTGATGAACTACACGGCGATCGCCATTTTGGTGACGACAAAGCAATTATTGCCGGTGTCGCGCGTCTGGACGGCAAACCGGTCATGATTATTGCCGAAGAAAAAGGCCGCACTGTCCACGAAAAAGTTATGCGCAATTTTGGTATGCCTAAACCTGAGGGTTATCGTAAAGCCTTGCGTTTAATGGAGATGGCCGAGCGTTTTAAGTTGCCAATTCTTACACTGATTGATACTCCCGGCGCCTATCCTGGTATCGATTCCGAAGAGCGCGGTATCTCTGAATCCATTGCGCAAAACCTTGCGGTTATGTCGCGTTTGCGTACCCCTATTATCTGTACCGTTATCGGTGAAGGCTCTTCTGGTGGCGCTTTGGCGATAGGTGTGGGCGATCAGCTCAACATGTTGCAATACTCCACCTACTTTGTGATTTCGCCTGAAGGTTGCGCCAATATTATTTGGAAAACTGTCACGAAAGCGCCTGAAGCTGCACAAGCAATGGGTGTGACATCTAAAATTTTGCAAGACTTAGGTATAGTGGATGAAACTATTCCTGAGCCACTCGGCGGTGCTCATCGCGATATAGATGCCATGGCGAGAAAATTGCGTGAACGTTTAATTGCGCAATTAGATAAGCTGAGTAAAGAACCGTTGGATGCGTTAATTGAACGCCGATATCAGCGTTTGATGAGTTACGGAAATCCATAGTAGATGTTACAAACAAAAAACCGCTGATGAAAGTCAGCGGTTTTTTTTAACTATCTGGTTAATGCTGCTGTGATTAATATAATATTATTTAGCTGTGTTTTCTACAGAGCACTCTGGCTAATAGCATCTAAAAAAGTGCTGTAATAGTTAAAATCCGCTTGAGAAAAAATTAACGTTTGATTCAACAAGATCGCATAGCTGACACCGGAAGGGAATTGCTTTACCACCGTTGTTAGCCCTTCCATATCACCATTAAATTGAGTTTCTTGTGCAGGGTAATTTACTAAAGGCGTTCCCGTATCGCTATCGTGCAATCCGTATTCTCTGGTTGATAGTCTGTAATGCTGGGCAAATAGCGCCATCACACGCGCTGTGGTAATGCTGCAACAGATACTTAACCAGTTAGTCACTTCGCGCATCTCTTCGGCGCAAATGGCTTGTGTGTCGGTAAACACGCTTTTGCATTGGGCGGTTGTATTGTAAGCCGGCTCGCGAATATCTCTATCCACTAAACGTGATGCCCCTGCTTTAAACTCAGAGCTTGCAACGCCAAGCTGAGCCATTATGTTTGTTTGCACAAACTCCACATAACTTTTCTGCGCTGCAAGCTCAACAATATAGCCCAACACCATAAAACCAAAATTAGAAAAATTGTCAAAGCTGCTATCTGCTGACGACCCCGGAGTGTAACCGAGAGGTCTGGCCATATAGTATTTAATAATTTCTGCTTGTGTTGGAGGGCGATTAATATTTAATGTGTTTTTAATGTCGGATTCTAAATAAGCTGCATCACCCGACATAGATATTAGCCAGCCGCCTTCGTGTGAAATTAAATGTTGAATGGTAATGTTTTTTACTCGCGCATCGGTATTCGCGGATAAAAAATTAGCAGATAACCAACAAGGCGCATTATTGCCCGTGCAGAACACATGATCAGATAAACTGAGGCTACCGTTGTTGGCTAGTGTGCGAATCGCCGCCGCCGTCACCGGTTTTATGATGCTGCCGGTACGCATCAGCGCATCGGTTGTTAGCGAAACTGTGTGCGCGGCATCCTCAAACCCGTAGGCTTTTTCATAAATAATTTGGCCGTTTTTTGCCACCGCAAACGTAACTGCGCTAACCCCACTTGTTGTCATGAGTGCATTGATGGCGTTATCGGCAGCTACGCCTAATGGCTGCGAAATACTGATGCTACTAGATGCAACGGCGGAGCTTATAGGAGGAGGGCTCTTGTCGCTGCCACCACCGCCAACGCAGCCTACCAGTAGCAATATGACGATCACTGAAATACTAAGAAGATTAAATGTGCGCTGTGAGAATCGTTTCATCGCGGATTACCCTTTAGCCTGAATTAATTGATTTGTGTATCAGAGCCAGTAAGGTAAACGCAGCAACGAGTCAAGGTGTCTCGTTTGATAAAAATTGACTTGCTTGCAAGGCAAAACATTCCCAGCGGTTAAGAAATAAGCCAACAATTATTTGTTTGGCTTGTTTGCAGTGGTCAGCTAGGAGTGCTTTCTTTAAACCGTTTTTAGTTCACGCAAATCAAGTCGATACTGATTAGGGGTAACACTCAAGCCCTCTTTGAATGCGCGATAAAAAGAATCTTTGTTGTTGAACCCAGATTCAAATGCAATATCCAAAATGCGCAATTGGCAATTAGGGTTGCTCAGTAAGTTGCAGGCATATTTAAGCCGGAATCCATTAATGTACTCATAGAAGCTCTCACCATGATGCACATTCAACAACTCAGACAGCTGATGCACAGTAACACCTAAGGATGATGCCAGATTTGGAAGGGATAATGCATTCTGCCGATAAACCTGCTGCTCTTGCATGAGTTCTGTAAGTTGTTGGATTAACGACTGTGCAAGCGCTGGATCTAACTCCAAATATCGTTTTTTTTGATCGCTCGCTGGTGCTAAATAGTCATTGAAATCTGTAAGTTCACTGGCAGGTTCAATTTTTACTCCGAGAATTGGGGTGGCATTAGCAGATGACTTTGATGTTACCCGAAATAATAGTTCAGGGCGATACACGCTGAGTACGGCGATAGACAGTACATACACTGAGAAGGCTGCGAAGGAATAATTATTAAAGTCATTCATGTCTCTATATATGTTAAATATTTGGAGAAACAGAACTATTAAATCCATCGCAATCAGGAACATCAGCCCCGCGATAATATATAGCAACCAGTAATATGCCGTGTTTTGGAATCCCTGACACACATCAGAAATGTAATGTTTATTAATGACGACTTGCCTAAGTGAAAACAGTAAATAGATAAGCATATGGCTCATGCCCATAACCATACAGGCAAGAAGCATATTTGGAAAAACCATCAATACGGCAGTGGTAATGAACCAAGGTACAAAATGAATCCACACTTTTTGTAAGCTGGCTTCATGCCGATTTAAAATTCGTATGAATATCCACATAAAAGGGCCTTTGACCCACAGGATGGTAGACGTAAAAATTTCTAAAGCGGGAATGCCTCCAGGAACTAAATACTCGGTGTAAACACAGGCTTCAGGCACCGTCAGCGTGAGCAGGAATCCTGCAAACCAACGGTTTAATAAAGTGTTACTGCGTTTATCTTGCAGCAATAAGAAAACAGTCCAAAGGGTAATGATCAGCGTTGATAATATAAAAACTTTAAAGGCTTCATCCATCGTTAGGCTTCCGGTATATCAATTTTATTATTTGCCGATGGTTTTTATTTTTTTGGTGCACGTGAAGTATTCGCGCGAGCGTCTTTGAATGTTGGGTTTATATTTTTTCCCGCGGCTTTAGTTTCATCTGCTTTTATGCTCACATTATTTTTGACAGCAGTTTTTGCATTAAATTTCTTTGCACTTTCAAACTTATCGCCAAACGCTTGGGCTGCGGGTTTCTTTGGCAAAAATTGACTGGCAGTTGGTTTTCCGGCGTAAGCGGGTTTGCCACTAGCAGAATTTTTTCCATTTACAGAAGCCTTGGCATTTCTAACCGTAGGTGCTGTATTAGTTGCGCCGGATTTTCCACCGCGATTTGAAAATGTTTTACCGTCATCCGCTGGAATTAACGCCGATGGACTATTGCCAATTAAATGACCTTTGCGCATTTTCAACAAAGCTTCGCGAATTGCAGGCCAGCCAGCCGGATCGTGGTAGCGCAATAATGCTTTGTGTAAGCGACGTTGATCAAGCCCGCGTGGGATTGTAATTTTTCCGCTTTTGTACGTCAGCTTTTTAAGCGGATTGCGTTCGCTCACATACATCGCTGTCGCAAGTGACATTGGCGATGGATAAAAAGTTTGTACCTGATCCACTTCAAAATTATTTTTCTTCAACCACAAAGCCATGTTCACCATGTCTTCGTCGCGCGTGCCTGGGTGAGCGGCAATAAAGTACGGAATCAAATATTGTTTTTTACCCGCTTCGCGCGAGAACTGCTCAAACATTTTTTTGAATTCGTAGTAGCTGCTCATTTTCGGTTTCATCATTTGCGCGAGCACGCCATCTTCTGTGTGCTCGGGTGCAATTTTCAAATAACCGCCAACGTGATGCGTCACTAATTCTTTTACGTATTCTGGATCTAGCACCGCGAGGTCATAACGCAAACCCGATGCAATTGAAATTCGATTTATTCCTTTCACTTTTCGCGCAGCGCGATAAAGCGCCGTCGTATGTTTGTGATCTGTCGTTAAATTTTTACAAATCGTCGGATACACACAAGAGAGGCGACGACACTTCGATAGCGTCGGCATATCTTTACAGGTGAGGCGATACATATTTGCCGTCGGCCCGCCGAGATCAGAAATATGGCCAGTAAAGCCCGGTACTTTTTCGCGGATATCTTCAATCTCTTTCAAAATCGATTCTTGCGAACGGCTTTGAATAATACGACCTTCATGTTCGGTGATCGAACAAAACGTACAGCCACCAAAACATCCGCGCATAATATTTACGGATGTTTTAATCATATCGTACGCAGGAATTTTTGCGTTGCCATAACTCGGGTGCGGTACGCGCGCATAAGGTAAATCAAACACGCCATCCAACTCATCTGTTTCAAGTGGAATCGGTGGAGGGTTCACCCAAATTTCACGATTTCCGTGACGTTGAATTAATGGGCGTGCGTTGTAAGGGTTTGCTTCCTGATGCAAAACGCGCGAAGCATGCGCATACAAAATGGGATCGTTGCGAACTTTTTCAAACGCAGGCAAGCGCACATACACATCATCGCTATCCGCGAGATCGCTGCGATTTTGTAACGGCATGGGAATGATACGAATTGCTTGCGGCGCATCAGCATCTAATGCTTTTGCAGAAATATCAATTTGCGCAGGGCAGCCCCCTGTTTGTAATAAAGAGTTTTTAACTTCGTCAGAATTCAGCGCTGCAATTTGCGCAGCCATTTTTTCAGGATCAAGCTGACGCATACCAACTTGTGAATTATTCGTATCAGTTTTCGCAACATCGACAATGGATTTTGTATCGTGCTGATATTCGTAAGGGTTCGGCAATTTATCAATATGACTTGGCCAATCAATACGCGTCGAATCAATTTCAGTCCATCCCGCAGGCGGCTCTTTTTTTACAACCACTGTGCCGCGAATATCATCCAGCTCTTTAATGTCGCGACCTTGCGCCAACGCGTGAGCGATATCCGCAATCGCGCGCTCCGCATTGCCGTACAATAAAATATCCGCCGTAGCATCAATCAACACCGAGCGACGAACTTCATTGCTCCAATAATCGTATTGCGCAATGCGACGCAAACTCGCCTCAATTCCGCCGAGCACAATCGGCACATCTTTATAAGCTTCTTTGCAGCGCTGGCTATAAACAGTCACGCAACGGTCAGGACGTTTGCCACCCATGCCGCCGGGTGTATAGGCATCGTCTGAACGCATACGTAAATCAGCGGTGTAGCGGTTAATCATGGAATCCATGTTGCCCGCGCTCACCCCAAAAAACAGGTTCGGCTTGCCCAGCGCCTTAAACGGCTCGGCACTTTTCCAATCCGGCTGCGCAATAATTCCCACGCGAAACCCTTGCGACTCCAGATAACGGCCAATCACCGCCATCCCAAAACTCGGGTGATCCACATAAGCATCGCCGCACACCACAATAATGTCGCAACTATCCCAGCCCAACACATCCATCTCCGCCCGGCTCATCGGCAGGAACGGCGCGGGCCCATAGCATTCAGCCCAATAGCGCGGATGGTCAAAAAGATTAATGGCGGTGGTGTTCATAAGGCGGGTGCTGCTAAAGAGAAATAATCAGGTGGCTATTGTCCCAGAATAGTGGCTTGGTAAACAGCACTAAAAGACAGGGTTATTGGTATTGTTTGTTATTCTTCATGACGAATGCCGCTGATTAACCCTGCGGTTGTCATTCCACGCCAGAGTCGCACCGAATTGTATTTCGCAAGAGGAATAGCCTTAACGGATGTAGCGAATACAGGCTTGTGTTTCATTGCTCTTTTGCCGAAAGTCATAATGCTTTCGTATATCGTTTGGCACATGCGGACAAGATAATTTAACAGCACAATAGTGCTTGAGCAAAAATAATCAGTCCGCTGTTGAAATAATCGTTATTTGCTCCTTGCAGCAAAACAATTACTTATCCGAACTCGCATTTCATTGTTATTCTGAAAATCGCCGGCACAATCGGATCGCGCGAAGGCACAGTCAAGAACCAAGTCTCCAGTATATTATCGAAGCTGGGTGTGCGCGATCGTGTCAGAGCCGTTCTGCGCGGGTTGGAGCTCAGCTACATTTAGAAAGTGTGGCAGTTAAGCATTAGTCAACAACACGTCATATTTACGGCTAAGCATATCGTAAAATTGTTCGCGCACTTGGGTTACGCCAAGCTTCAACGCATTAATTTCTTCGTGCGTAATATCTTTGCGACAGACATAAACTTGTTTGCGATAAACCGCAATTTTGGCGCCATACAAACGTAAGCTGCGCTCTAAATTTTTTTCTCCTAGCATCAACAATTTGGCTTCGGCGTCGGCAAGTTTGCGAAATTCATTTACTAACTCTGTATTCACTGTGTCTAACTCTTGACGGCGTGCCGTAGGCCAGCGGTCGCCAAACTGAATAGATTCAACCACAAGTGACGAATATTTGGCGAATATATGGGTTACTGCGCCCACTTGTGCCGATACACTTTCCAAAATGTGTAGCCGGCGGTTTTCTCTTGGTGAGTTATTTTGTAAGTGCGCGCTGCGCCAGAGTACAAGCCAGGCAACCAGTGCAGCAATCAAAGCACCGAGGCCAATTTTGAGTGAGGTATCAGTTAATTGTATAAAAGTTTGCGAATCCATGGGAGTGGCCTCTCTGTCAAAAAAATGTCGTTGGGATTTTATAACAGGATTTTTGCAAGAAGTAGGCCAGCTGAAGCGATGATAATTATTAATAATGCGGATGATTTTTCAGTGGTTTTAATAGCCCTTCTAAACCATTCAATTTAATTTCATAGAGAAATTGCAGTTGTTCGCCGAGCTTGCCTTTGGGGAATCCTTTGCCATAAAACCATACTAAATAAGGCTCCGGTAAATCGACCAACAAGCGACCCTGGTATTTGCCAAATGGCATTTTGGTGTTGGCGAGCTCGAGTAAAATAGTGGGATCAGGTAACGCGTTCTCCATGACTTTAATGCTCTGTTGGCGTTAAGTTTAGCCGCCTGCCAATTTAACAGTGAGGCCACGTTTTTCCAGTTCGATTTTTATTTTGTCGCGTTGATCGCCCTGAATTTCAACAATTCCGTCTTTTATTGCTCCGCCAGTACCGCATAATTGTTTTAAATATTTAGCTAGGTTTTTTAATTCTACATCGCTCATTGTTAGCCCGCTAATCGTAGTCACTCCTTTGCCATTGCGACCTGCAGTTTCGCGCCGAATTCGCACTATGCCATCACTTTTCGGAACTGAAGATTCGGGTATTCTTTGTTCTTTAATGCGGCCTGTTTCGGTGGTATATACAAGGCGACTGTTGTCGGATCTGTTGGTTACATTGCTGCTCATGATGAATTCTCTTCGCTGCTAACAACTAGCATTGTAAATGAATTTTAGCGGGCTGCGCTGTTAGAATGCAGCCCATAAAAAAGAGGGGCTGCAAGATGATCAAGGGTTATTGGAGTAAACAATGGGCGCCAGTCATAGACGCTTTTGCTGAGAATTTCGTCGATTCTGGTGAGCAGGGTGCAGGTTTTGCGTTGTTTCATCGGGGCGAGTTAGTCGTAAATGCATGGGGTGGGAGCTATGACAATCGCTTGGCACAGGTGACCAATGCACCTTGGTCCGAGCAAACTTGTGTAAATGTATTTTCGGTAGGCAAAGGTTTAGTGACGCTCTGTGTGCTGCGCTTGGTGGCGGAGGGGCGTTTGGATCTGGATAAACCTGTCACCTATTATTGGCCGGAGTTTGCTCAAGTCGTCACTAACCAAAAAGAAGTTAGTGCTGAGATGGCGGGAAAAGCTGAGATAAGTGTTCGGCAGGTGTTGTGCCATCGCAGTGGCTTGTCTGCATTTCACCCGTTAATGAACTTTGAGGATATTTTTGATTGGGAGCGTATGGTTCAAATAGTTTTGCGCTGGGTAAAATCATGAAAGCAAATCCTCGCGGAGTTACTCATCGCGCGTTTGCAAATCCCCTGAGTTTAATGACAGCGGCAAATAGCCGCGAATGGCGTCAGTCGCAAATCCCCGCTGCCAATGCCCATACTAATGCTGCCGCACTGGCGACCATATACGGTAAGCTGGCGATGGATGGCGGTGAATTATTAGCGGCAGATTATTTGCCATTATGTTGGCGGGAACAAAGTTTTGCTGAGGATCAGGTATTGGGGTTGCCATTGCGCTTCAGTCTTGGCTTTATGTTGTCGCAGCACAATCGCCCGGATTGCCGATACGGGCGCGGTGATCGTGCTTTTGGGCACCCGGGTGCAGGTGGCTGCCTTGGTTTTGCGGATCTTGATTATCAGTTGGGTCTTGGCTACGTCACGAGTCGCATGGGGCAAAGTTTGCTAATTGATGCGCGAGCAAGTCGAATAATTGATGTTGTTTATAAAATTTTAGAGAGTAAATGCAATGAAGAACATTAATGCTGTGAATGATATAGATGATAAGTTGATTGATCTGCAAACTCGCGTCGCTTATCAGGAGGACCTGCTTGCGCACCTGGACCAAGTGATCACAAAGCAAGATGCCGATATTATCCAGTTGCAACAACAGGTGCGTCTGTTAGCTAAGCGTTTGGACGAGTCTTTGTTTGCGCAGGAACAGGATGGCGAGAATGCGGTCAGTGAGCGCCCTCCGCATTATTAATTTTTTGGAGCAATATTTACAGAATCATAATGTGTAGGCTAGGCTTAACGCGCAAACTTTACTTCTGGTGGTGCGGCTTCTGTGTCGGTCTTAACTCTTTAGGAATAATGATTTAAATAACACATATTTCTCCTGCTATTTCATGGATCTTGGCTAAACTCAGTGACAAAGTCGTTATTTTTTGGGCCTGAATTTAAACCATGTTGTATACACAATCTCATTTTGATCACTCGCTAGAGTCAGACTCTCTCCAGTTGGGGCACTCCCTGCTGGCGGCTGATGTCGTGTCATGGCGTTTAGATGTGGTTACCGGTGAGTTTTCATTTTCCACTCAATTTGCACAAGTGTTCCCAATTGAAGCTCATTCAATCAAAGATTTATCATCATTGATGGCCATGTTATCGGCTGCCGATCAATATAATTTTTTGCAAACATTTAATTCTGATCCCAATGATACTAGCGACTTCGTTCGTACCTGTGAAGTAAAAACATTACCGGCGGGCGATGTGTCTGGTAGCGCACTTAGTGCTGATTTAAAGGTTCGTTTTGTTGGGCGTTTAGTGTTGCACAACGATGGTGTGGCAAAACGTTTGTTCGAAGGGATAGTGGTTTCAAATTATAATGGGGCGTCTCAGTCGAACGGAGAAAGCAGTGCAAATTTTTTAGCAAAATTCTTTGCCAATAGTAATGTCGCCAGTATAGTCACTGACCCTCGAGGGGTATTGCTGCAGGCCAATCAGGCTTTTGAGAATTTGTTTGCTATTAAATCGCGACATGTTTTGGTAGGTGTTGGTCACTATAATATTTTGCAGGATGAAAATTTACTCGCGATTCCTGAAATAATGGAAATGATGCATCGCGTTTATAATAAAAATGAAGTGCATAGTTTTGATGTTGGTTACCATTTGCGGTATATGCAAAAGCGCAGTTCAAAAACGAATAAAGTTATTTATTTTCGCGCAAGTTTTTTGCCGATAAAAAATAATTCTAATGTGACAGAGTATGTGCTGGTTCAATTGCAAGATATGTCGCGGGAAAAGGAAACCTTGCAGGTATTACTAAAACAACAGCGTGAGTTGCAAGAAAGCACCACTAATTATAAAGCATTTATTGCCAATAGCAGTGAGGCTATTTGGTGTTACGACATGTCGCCGCCCATTCCATTGTCCATCCCGGTAGAAGCACAAGCAGATTTAATGATGCAGCGCGCGCGCCTTTCACAAGGGAATAAAGTGTTGTTGTCAATGTTGGGGGTGACATCTCTCGATAGTATTCTCGGTATGGGTTTGCATGATAGCGGTTCAACACAGTGTGTGTTTGACGTAAAGTTTTTTATTGAAAATAATTTTCAGATGGCGGATCACGACGTTGTACGTGAAGATCGTAAGGGCCGCCGCTTTTATTTTCAAATTTCCTGTGTTGGCGTATTTGAAAATAATTGCTTAAAGCGTGTATGGGGCACGACTAAAGATGTTACAGCGCGCAAACGATATGAGCAGCGCCTTGAGCATTTATCGATGCATGATTCATTAACTGGCTTGCCCAATCGCACTGCTATTTATCAGGAAATTGAGCAGTTTTTTGCGGAAAGCACTGATGCTGTTGGTGCATTGTTGCTAATTGATTTGGATAGGTTTAAAGAAATTAATGATACGCTCGGTCATCAAGTTGGCGATCATTTGCTACAGCTGATTGGTCCGCGCATTGCCTCTGAGCTAACGGAAACAGAAAATACTATTGCGCGTATGGGTGGCGATGAATTTGCCATTTTTTTGCCGGATGTTCGTCATCAACAACAAGCAATGGTGTTTGCCCATCGCATTTTAGATGCTTTACGTTTGGAGTTTGATCTTGAGGTTTTTTGTGCTGAAATTAGTGCGAGTATTGGTGTGGTGTTGGCACCGCTGCAAGCGACGGATGTCAGTACGCTAATGCGTTATGCCGATGTGGCTATGTACAACGCAAAAATACAAATGTCTGGCGTTGCGGTTTATCAACCAGAGATCGATCCGCACTCGCCCAAGCGATTAGCCATGATGAGTGAATTAGGGCGCGCTATTCGCGAAGAGCAATTGTGTTTATATTTTCAACCTAAGGTGGATTTAAAGAGCAAATCTTTTTACGGTGTTGAAGCATTAATACGCTGGAATCACCCTGAATTAGGTTTTGTGTCACCCAACGATTTTATTCCCATCGCTGAGGCTACGAGCTTAATTCACCCCTTAACCTCATGGGTGTTAGAAAAAAGTATTGCGCAGTGTTGTTTGTGGCGCGCACAAAATTTGCAATTAAGTATGGCGGTGAATTTGTCTGCGCGTAATTTGCTTGATGAAAATATGCCTAAATTAGTGAACCGGTTGTTGCTAAAATACAATTTGCCGGCCAGTGCGTTGGAAATAGAAATTACCGAAAGTTCGATTATGATTGATCCGGCGCGGGCGTTGCGCGTACTGCAACAGTTGCATGAATTAGGTGTGCAATTATCGATTGATGATTTCGGTACTGGTTATTCTTCGCTCGCTTATTTGAAAAAATTACCGGTACAAACGTTAAAAATAGACATCTTTTTTATCCGCAATATGCTCGAAGATCGTCAGGATGAACTGATTGTAGATTCGACGATACGTTTAGCGCATAGCCTAAATTTAAAGGTGGTTGCAGAAGGTGTTGAAAACGAAGCCCTGGTTCAGCGCCTCACTGCTATGGGCTGCGATGATGCCCAAGGCTACCATATTGGCAGGCCTATGCCAGTCGCCCAGATTGGCAAATGGATGGAAGATTCGGTGTGGAAAAATGTTTGTTAATTGATCGGCTTTCCCTGAAGAAAAAAGTTAGATAAAAGTAGCCGACTTACGTGCAAATTTCCCTTATACTGCGGCACCTCCTACTAGTAGGTGTCAAATCCACCGCTAGTGATTAATCCAGATTAATAAGGCCACCTCTTCATGTTCATCAAATCTTTGCGCGGAGCATTTTCCAACGATCTTTCCATTGACTTGGGTACGGCGAATACCCTGATCTACGTACGCGGTCGCGGTATTGTTCTGAACGAACCTTCAGTGGTTGCTATTCGTCATCACGATGGTCGTAAAACCGTTGAAGCAGTTGGGCTTGAAGCTAAGCGGATGTTGGGCCGTACTCCAGGCAATATCACTGCTATTCGACCGCTTAAAGATGGCGTAATTGCCGACTTCCAGGTGACCGAAAAAATGCTGCAGCATTTTATTCGTAAAGTTCACGAAAACAGTTGGTTCAATCCTAGTCCGCGCGTACTTATTAGTGTTCCCTGTCTCTCTACTGAAGTTGAAAAACGGGCGATTCGCGAATCTGCGCTCGGTGCTGGCGCACGTGAAGTCCGCTTGATCGAAGAGCCTATGGCAGCAGCAATTGGCGCGGGTTTAAAGGTCGCTGAGGCTAATGGCTCGATGGTCGTTGATATCGGCGGTGGCACCACTGAGATTGCGGTAATTTCGCTAAATGGCGTAGTTTATTCCGATTCGGTGCGTATTGGCGGCGATCGTTTTGATGAGTCAATTGTCAATTATGTGCGTCGGAATTACGGTAGCGTTATTGGTGATGCTACTGCTGAGCGCATTAAACAAGAAATTGGCTGTGCATTTGCCGGTAGTGAAATTCGTGAGATCGATGTCCGCGGTCGTAATCTTGCAGAAGGTGTGCCGCGCAGCTTTACCCTGAGCAGCGATGAAATTCTTGAGGCTCTTCAAGAACCACTAGCAGGTATTGTGCAAGCGGTGAAAAGCGCGCTTGAACAATCGCCCCCTGAGCTGGCTTCTGATATTGCCGAAAATGGTGTGGTTTTAACGGGTGGAGGAGCTCTGTTACGTGATATAGATCGCCTGTTGTCCAGCGAAACCGGAGTGGCTTTTATTGTAGCAGATGATCCTTTGACCTGCGTTGCCCGTGGTGGCGGTATGGCCATGGAAATGAATGATCAACGTATTGATCTGTTGTCATCCGTAGGGCGTTGGTAATTACCATTGCTTTGCCACGAACCTATCATCCAGCGGGAGCCATTGCTGAGTCTTATCTTTACCAGTGACGATTTAACCCGTGACGATTTAAATAGGCCCTAGAGGAGATATTGCTATTAAACCGCTATTTATCCGGGGCTCATCTTTTACACTAAGGGTTGTGGTGCTGATGTTTGCCATGATCGCGCTGATTTTGATCGGTTTATATACCACATGGCTTAAACCTATTCGCCAGCAATTAACTTTCCTTATTGTCCCCTTCTACCAATTAACAGATATTCCGCGTCGCGTTAGCGATTGGGGTGGTGATGTATTTACGTCGCAAACCGATCTGCGCAGTGAAAATGAAAGCCTTAAAATCGAACTATTAATTCATCAGCGCAAATTGCTGCAAATGGCAGCATTAGCGGCGGAAAATGTGCGTTTGCGACAATTGTTGAATGCCACAGATATGCTGCAAGACAAGGTGTTGATCGCTGAGCTCATTGGCGTTTCGCCGAATCCTCTCAGCCATACCGTGATTATTAATCGTGGCAGTAAAGAAGGCGTTTACGAACGGCAGCCGGTGCTGGATGCTTTTGGTTTGATGGGGCAAGTTATTGAAGTTGATGAAGATAATAGCCGTGTACTGCTCATTTCCGATCCTACGCACGCTATTCCTGTGCAGGTAAATCGCAATGGCGTAAGGGCTATTGCGGAGGGAACCGGCGATTTGAATCGTTTGAATTTACGCCATGTTTCTATTAATGCTGATATTCGTGAAGGTGATTTGCTGGTGAGCTCAGGTTTGGGCGACCGCTTTCCGGTTGGCTATCCGGTGGCCGAAGTTGAACAGGTAGTGCGCAATTCTGGTCAAGCCTTCGCACGTGTTATTGCGCGCCCCATGGCGCGCCTGGATCGTAGTCGCCATGTGTTGTTAGTATTTGATACTCATGGTTTGACGCCGAAAACGCCTGCTGAACACTCTGCTGCTGCGCATTTGAATTCCCCTGAAACGGCACCTGCCGCTCCTGACCTTTAGCAAAAGGGCGTGCTCATGATCCCGCATCAATGGAATAGTTATTTGATTATTGTTGCCAGCTTCATAGTGGCTTTGGTGCTATCTGTTTATCCCTTGCCTTTGGGCTTGCGGTGGTGGCGTCCGGAATTTGTTTTATTGGTCGCTATTTATTGGATGTCGGTTTTTCCGGAAACTATTAGTTTGTTCTTCTTATGTGCGGTTGGGTTGTTTCAGGATTTATTAGAATCTGTACCTCTTGGACAACACGGTTTATCGTTGATCATTGTGGCTTATATTTGTATTCAGTCTTATCAGCGGGTGCGTAATTTTGCGCTCTGGAAAGAAGCTGGTTGGGTATTTATATTGGTTGGGGTAGAGCAGTTATCGAGTAACTGGGTGCAGGGTCTGGCTGGCCGACCTTTATCGGGCTTAATTTTTTTGGCACCTGCTATTACGAGTGCGTTAGTGTGGCCATTCTTTCGCATGGGATTGGATAGAGTTAGTGGCCATTATCAGATCAACTAGTCCGTTTAATATTTTCTAAGCGGAATCTAGTGCTATTGCTGGATTACTGAATTACTGGAGAGTTCGGTGGATTTAATACCTCCATTGTATAAAGAGCCATCTATTTACCTTGCATCACAATCACCTCGTCGCCGTGAGTTATTGCTCCAAATCGGCGTGTCGCACAGTGTTATCAATGCTCAAGTGGTTGAGGTGCCGTGTAGCCATGAGTCGCCTGGCGAATACGTTCAGCGACTTGCGTGTGAGAAAGCACAGGCTGGATTGGCAGTATTAATGGCACAAAATCTGGCCATTAAGCCGGTGTTAGGTGCAGATACCATTGTTGTGAGTGAAGGCAATATCCTTGAAAAACCACGTGACGCCGAGCATGCCGCAGCAATGTTGCGCCAATTGGCAGGGTCAACTCATCAAGTAATGACGGCCGTGGCTGTAGCCTCTGAACAAGATGTGGTTGTTAAACTTTCAATGACGGATGTGGTTTTTCGGCCACTGAGTGAAGCAGAAATTACCGCATATTGGCACACGGGCGAGCCGCAAGATAAAGCGGGTGGCTATGCTATTCAGGGGTTAGGTGCAGTATTTGTGCAGCAAATTCGCGGCAGCTATACCGGAGTGGTAGGTTTACCAATTGAGCAAACCGTAGAGCTACTGACGCATTGCGGTATTTCCTGGTGGCAACAATGAATATGAAAGCAATTATTGCGCAGAAATATTGCACAGGGAGTACAGCGAACTTATGAGTGAAGAAATTCTTATTAATGTCTCATCTGTTGAGACGCGGGTAGCGTTGGTTGAAAACGGCGTGGTGCAAGAGCTCTATATTGAACGCAGCCATGGCAAGGGTTACGTTGGCAATATATACAAAGGCAAAGTTGTGCGCGTATTGCCGGGCATGCAGGCGGCCTTCGTTGATATAGGTCTGGAGCGTACTGGCTTTATTCATGCTGCCGATATGATTCCTGAAGCGCTGGAGGGTGAGCCACGAGCGACCGAAGTGCCAGATATCCGCACGTTGGTGCGTGAAGGCCAAACTATTGTTGTTCAGGTAGCAAAAGACCCTATCAGCACGAAAGGCGCACGTCTTACCACGCATATCACTTTGTCATCACGCTATTTAGTGTATTTGCCGAATAGCAATCACATTGGTGTGTCGGTACGCATTGAGGATGAACAAGAGCGTGAGCGCTTGCGGCAAATAGTGGAAAGTGCCGTTCAAAGCAATGTGATTAGCGGTGGCTTTATTGTACGTACAGTGGCAGAAGGTGCTTTGGCCGACGCCATTTTGGTTGATATTCCCTTTTTGCAGAAACTTTGGGGCGAATTAAGTGACAAATTAAAGGCTTTATCGGTACCCAATGTTCTGTACCAGGATATGCCTTTAACGCTGCGAGCATTGCGCGATCTGGCGCGTGCGCCAATTGACAAAATCCGTGTGGACTCGCGTGTAGCATTTCAACAAATGCTCGACTTTGCCAGTAAGTATTCGCCACAGCTGGTAGATTTAATGGAGTATTACATCGGTGAGCGACCGCTGCTGGATTTGTATGGTGTTGAAGAGGAAATTCGCCGTGCGCTGGAGCCGCGGGTGCCATTAAAATCCAATGGTTATTTAATTATTGAACAAACCGAAGCTATGACAACTGTCGATGTAAATACTGGCGCGTTTGTCGGGCATCGCAATCTTGAAGAGACTATTTTCAAAACCAATATGGAAGCGGCGACAGCGATTGCTCGCCAACTACGTTTGCGTAATTTGGGTGGCATTATCATCCTTGATTTTATTGATATGAAGGATGCAGAACACCAGCGACAAGTGTTGCGTACGTTAGAAAAAGCTTTGGAAAAGGATCACGCTAAAACTCGTATTACGGGCGTATCTGAATTAGGGTTGGTTGAAATGGCGCGTAAACGTACGCGCGAATCACTCGGGCAAATGATGTGTGAGCCTTGCCCTATTTGTATGGGCCGCGGGCAAGTTAAATCTGCAGAGACTGTCTGTTATGAAATTTTTCGCGAAATTTTACGCGAAGCACGAGCGTATGATAATCAGAAGTTTTTGATTTTGGCGGCCCCTGTAGTGGTGGATAGATTGCTGGATGAGGAAGCTGCTTATGTAGCCGATCTGGAGGCGTTTATTGGTCGCACTATAGAGTTTCAGGTAGAAGCGTTATACGCTCAAGAAAAATACGATATCGTGTTGGTGTAGGCTGTATCAAACTAACAAAATTTATGTCAGGAATTGATTAACTCGAATGATTGCTACTTCAAAAAATGACTACATCTCAATGACTGCCACATGATCGCAATCTTCCACATGACTACAATTTTACGCAAATTAGTAAAGTGGTTTTACATTTGCCTTGCTTTTGCCGCTATCAGTTTGGCGGTACTGGTGCAGGCTGGGCGTAGTTTTTCCCCTTCGTTACACGAATATCCGCAACAAATTAGCCAATATTTGTCCGGTGAACTCAAGGCGAATGTCAGCATCGGCGCGCTAAATGCCGAATGGGATGGTTTGAAGCCTATGCTGGATGTGGATAAGTTGCGCATCACCAGTCAGTCTGGTCAGCCGATTGTTTCCCTGGCACATGCGCATATGCAGCTTGACCTGCTCGATAGTTTTTTGCATCTGCGTTTAGTCTGGAGTGCATTAACATTACGTCAGGTGGAGATGGAGTTTGTACAATCTGCCGATGGACTATGGCGCATCCCGGGCTTGCCGCGTTTAGCAGATAAAAATCCGGACGAAGAGTTGGCCCAACTCGATACTCTGATGGATATGTTGCTACTCTCGCGCCACATAGAATTTGATCAAACACATTTTAACTTTCATTTTGCTTCAGGCGACAATACGTTGCTGCAATCGCCTTCAGTGGTAATGGAAAATGCTAATGGGTTTCATCGCCTGTCAATGCAAATAGATGTCGATAATCATCCCAAAACATTGCAACTCGTGATTGAAGCCACAGGCGACCCACGTCACAAAGAAAGCTTCACCAGTAACGCTTTTTTACAACTCAAGCAATTTCCAACCAATGAGCCCATTGCTGCGGTGACTGCGTTGCTATTGCACGGCATCAACGCTGAAGTGCATAGCGAGGGAACTCTGAGTGCCAGCCTTTGGTTTAAGACCCAGCCGCAACGCGAGGGATTCGATTTGGTAGGGCAAGTGGGCGTGCAGCGGTTAAGCGTGCCGATATTAGGGCGTGAACTGGCGCTGGATAGTTTTTCTGCCGACGTCGTAGGCGATTGGTTGTACAGCGGTAAATGGCAACTGGCGCTACAAAATATTGGTGCCAGTATTAATCAAAATCACATTGAAAAGGCTAACGTTGCCGTTTCTGCCAGTAGTTTTGATGATCCTGTCGTATTGCATCTGCAAAGCCTTAATCTGCAACATCTCAATCAGGCGCTGGATGGCGCTGGAGTTTTGGGGGAGGCTCGGTTGCGTGACGTTATGCGGCAGCTTGATCCCAGTGGTGAATTGAACAATATTGAAGTATCCATTCCCAGGCAAACCCTTGGTGATTGGCAGCTACAGGCTAATTTAGTAAAAGTTGCCAGTAGTGCTTGGCAAGGCGTGCCGGCACTAACGAAAGTAGATGGTTTTGTACAGGCAGGGCAGCGCGGTGGCCATGTCGATATTGATAGTCGCCAGGGATTCAGCATGTTTTATTATCCCACCTATACAGCAGCAATGGAGTTTGAACAGGCAAGGGGACAGGTTGCCTGGTGGTTACAGCCTGAGAATAACCAAATTTATGTCAACAGTGGCGCGTTGGAATTTATCAATGGTGATGAGAAAGCCAAAGGCTATATGTGGCTAGCCTTGCCCTGGAAGCACGGCACGGGGGACGTAGATCTTTATCTGGATGTTGGTGCGGGCCAGCTTAATGCCAGTTCGTACCGTAAATTCACTCCTGCTGTTGTGCCGCAATCTTTGCTTACCTGGTTGGAAAACAGTATAGGTCCGCAGAATACCGGGATAGCTAAACAAGGTGGTTTTGTCTATCGCGGTACGCTTAATTCACCCAATCGTGCCGCCCGCAGCCATCAGCTTTACCTTGATGTGAATCATGCGCGACTTCACTATCACCCCGAATGGCCTGCCCTGGAAGAGATTACCGGGCGCCTGCTGGTAGATGACGAAAACGTTACGGCGAGTGTGGATAACGCCAAACTTTTTACTAGTGATGTTGGGCCAACCCAGATTAGCGTGCGCCCCAATTCTTTAGGCGAAGGTGCTTTATTGCAAGTTAATGGTGTAGTCACTGGTGTGGCTAGTGATGGGTTACGAGTTTTGCGCGAGAGCATGTTAAGGCAGTACATAGGCGCTAATATGGATAGTTGGAAACTTGATGGTGAGATGCGCACCCAAGTAAATATTGCGGTACCTTTAGCGCATGATGCGCCCGGTGCTGCCCAACAAATTGACATAGATCTGAAGTCTCCTTTCTTCGCGCTGGGTAATCTCAAACTCAGTATGCACAATATTGACGGCCATATCAGTTACAACAAGGATAGCGGTTTAACCAGTCAAAACTTACACGGAAGGCTCTTTGATGAGCCGATTGAAGTACAGCTTAGTACCCAAAATAATCCAGATTCCAGTCAAACATTAGTGGATGTACAAGGTGAGCTTGATGGTAAGTTGCTGGCGCAGTGGAGTCAGCGTCCTGAGGCCTTATATCTTAAGGGCAAAATTCCTTATATTACTCATGTGGAGCTGAATCATCGTTCACACAACAAGGTGAAGAGCGATGTTGCAGTGGGTGCAGCCGTCGTGCAATCTTCTAGTGCGCAAGAACCCTTTGCTGTGGTGACCGTTAGCAGTCAGTTGGCGGGCGTAGAGGTTAACTTGCCGGCACCTTACGGAAAAGTTCGCTATTCCGAGCGTCCACTTATGTTTAAAATGTCCATGCGTGAAAACAGTTCACTGATAGATGTCAGTTATGGCGATAATTTGCAGGCATTATTTGAAGTGGAGCCGCAGAACAATAACAAGCTGCACAATGCCAATATAGCATTGGGTGGCTTGGCCAAGCTTTCCGATGAGCCGCAATTTCTACTCAGCGGCGTTTTGTCAGCGTTGGATATAGAGCTTTGGAAGAATGTTGTACAACAATATTCTGAATATACGCGGGAACTTAGTGTCGATACGAAAAACGTTTTAACAACCCTTCCTGCTAACGTTCCGGCATCGGACGCTTTGGTGGCCGGTCTACCTTTTAAAGCTGCCGTATTGTTGGGTCATTATCAAGTTGGTCCGTTATTGTTAGAGAACATTGATGTTCATGCTGCACGTTTATCGGATGCATGGAAGGTGCAGTTTGCGAATACCACGGTGCTTGGGGATCTGTATTTACCCAGTGAAAACATTAAACCAATGCAAATTAATTTAGAGCATTTGTATCTTCCGCAAAAGATTCTCGAAGTTCAGCCCGTAGCAAGTGAAGCTGTTTTATCCGATAAGCTAAAACAGGTTACGGATATTCAGGTGACGGATATTAAAGTAAAGCAAACCGGCATCGACCCGCACTTGTTGCCGTTTGCTAATGTCACAGTACGCCAGCTCTACATCGGCAATGATAACTACGGTAGTTGGTCGCTCCAGATTCGTCCCACCGAGCAAGGTGTTTTGTTTGATAATATTCACGGCAAGGTGCGCGGTATTACCATCAGTGGTGCAGATGATGCGTTGGCTGGTGCCAAGCTGAGTTGGCAGCTCGATGGTAATGGCTCGCAAACCCATTTCACGGGTGAGCTTTCTGCGACAGATATATCGGCAGTGCTTCAGCAATGGCAAAAACCAGACATGCTTGAAAGTAATAATGCGCAATTTAGAACTGATGTTGGTTGGGAGGGAGATCCACAAGATTTTAGTCTCAAAAAAATGAATGGTAATATTGATATTTGGCTTGAAAAGGGTCGCTTTAAACGTACCCCAAGTGCAGGTAGTGACGGTTTTTTACGGCTTATGGCCATTCTCAATTTTGACTCGCTGGCACGGCGCTTGCGGTTGGATTTTTCCGATTTGTATCAAAGTGGTTTGGCCTATGACCAAATCAGTGGCAAGGTTAATTTTGAGCCTGGCACTATGACCTTTGCTGAGCCATTAGTGGTAAAGACACCTTCAAGTCGTTTGCAAATGGCAGGTAATCTGGATTTGGAGCATGAGAAAATTAACGCAAGATTGGTGGCGACTTTACCAATTGCCGGTAACTTCACCTTTTTTACCGCTTTGGTGACCGGCTTACCTGCAGCAGCAGGGATTTATGTTATTAGTAAATTGTTTAAAAAACAGGTTGATCAGGCTACCAGTGTTAGCTATAGCATTCGTGGTGGTTGGGATGATCCCAAAATGAATTTTGATCGTTTGTTTGAAAGCGAAGAGAGCTTGCGTGATAGTGTTAATCGCACTGAAGAACCTAAAAAAACTAAGCGTACAAAACCCCCTAAGGCATCTTCAGCTAAGTCATTTTAGCTACGTCTTCTTTAGTTAAGGCATCTTTAGAAGGAAAGTTAATTTCATTCCGTGAAAAATAAAATAAATAAAAATGGCGACCAAGGTCGCCATTTTTATTTATTTTGGTTTGTTACTTATCATTGTCTTGGTCGTGTGCGGCTAACTGGTCGCGAATATAACTAAACAATTTGCGTGAGTTTGTTGATGCCTGGTTTTCGTCGCGTTCTTTCTGGGCGCTGCGAATTAGCTGGCGTAGGTGCTGTACATCAATGCCTGGGCAAGTGGTAACCATTGTTTGAAAAACTTGTTTATTATCTTCAATCAATAAATCGCGATAACGCTCAATTTGGTGTTGGCGATGAATATATTGATCGCTGCGGTTTTGCAATTTATCGACCGCTGCTTGAATCGCTTCATGATTGGTTTCACGCATTAAACGGCCAATAAATTGTAGATGGCGACGGCGTGCTTCGCGGTGTGGCATTTTACGAGCTTCGTAAATTGCGTCAAGAATACTCTCGTCCAGTGGAATACTGGCAAGTTGTTTTTCGTTCATATCAATGAGCTGTTCTCCCAGTTTTTGCAGAGCCGTCATTTCGCGTTTTACCTGTGATTTACTTTTAATGTAATCATCGGGATTAATGTCGTCGTATTTATAAACCATGATTGTTCCGTGTAAAGAAAGTGTTGCTATATAAAAATAGGGTGAAGATTAAAAATTGTATGTGCAATTATCGTGAAAATCGCTATTCATCTTCTTCAAATCGATTTTGAATTAAACCTTTAATGGTTTGCATTGCTTGAATTTCATCATCTCCTTCAATAGATACTTCTAGATCTGTACCTTGAGTCGCGGCCAACAGCATTAACGACATAACGCTTTTGCCTTCCACCCAATTACCGCAGGTGCGAGCTTGAATGCGCGCGCTAAATTGTGCCGCTGTAGTGGCAAATTTTGCGGCGGCACGAGCGTGTAAGCCACGCTTGTTAATGATGGGGATAGTTTCGGTCAGCATAATTAATTTTTCTTATGTTTGGCGATGTCACGATGTCTTACCTGAACATCATGAAAATGTTGGGCAAACTGTGTATGTAAGCGTTCGGATAAATAAACAGATCTATGTTGCCCACCCGTGCAACCAACGGCTACCGTTATATAACTACGATTGTTGGCTTGGTAGCGCGGAAACCAACTCGTGAGAAATTGTTCGATGTCAGTGTACATTTCATTTACGGTTGGTTGCTCTTCCAGAAATTCAATAACATCTTTATCTTTTCCGGTCAGTGGGCGCAGGTTTTGTTTCCAATGAGGGTTGGGCAAGCAGCGCGCATCAAAGACCAAATCAGCATTAACAGGGATGCCATGTTTAAAGCCAAAAGATTCGAATAAAATCGCCATGGCCGATTGGCTGCGGCCTACTAAACGTTCTTTAACCAAATCACGTAATTCATGCAGCGTTAAATAGCTTGTGTCAATGATTTGATCGGAGGCATCGCGAATAGGTTCAAGCAATTCTTGCTCGTGACTAATAGCTTCGGCAAGATTTGTATAAGCATCACTCAGCGGATGTTTGCGGCGCGTTTCACTAAAACGTTGTATCAATACCGATGGCTGTGAATCTAAAAATATAACACTAAAAGGTAAATGCGCTTCTTTAAGTGTACGAATCATTTCAGGAAATATTTGTAAATCTTGCCACGCATTACGCACATCAATTCCGATAGCGAATTTATGTTGGTCGTCTTTATGAATTTCAATTTGTGCAACTAACGCCGGCAACAAACTAACGGGTAAATTATCAATGCAGTTGTAACCCACATCTTCAAGTACATGCAGCGCTGTACTTTTCCCTGAACCTGAAAGACCACTAACGATAACTAATTGCATGAGTATTTCATCCCTGCGTGTGGATTAAAAATGTAGCCGGTAGCTGGCGTAAATTTTTGCTGGTTAACACATTCATAGAGTTTCGTCATGCGCAATGGCAGCTTGATAAAGCATGGCGTCATTGTCAGCGTCACGTAGTTGCTGACGAAATTGTTTGCTGTTCATTGCGCTAGCCAATGCAGCAAGATTTTTTAAATGCTCTGCATGAGCAGCTTCTGGTACTAACATGGCAAATAATATATCAACTGGCTGGGAATCTATTGCGTCAAAATCTACAGGTTGCTTGAGCGTTATTAACGCACCTAAAGCGCCGCTACATTCTTCAATATTACAATGTGGAATTGCAATGCCATAGCCAATGCCAGTCGAGCCTAAACGCTCTCTTGCTATAAAACGCCGAAATAACGCATCGGCATCAATTGAAGAGATGCTCTGTGCCATAGTACTGGCAAGAATTTCCAGCGCGCGCCTTTTGCTGCTAGCTTCGACATGGCACAAAACGCGGCTGGGCGTTAATAGGTGTTGTATCTTCATGACATTAATGACTGCGCATCTTTTCTTTGTGTTTAATTAATTGGCGATCAAGCTTATCTGCAAGTGCATCTATGGCGGCATATAAATTGTCAGAGCTCGCGTCGGCGAATAGATCTTTACCGCTTACGTGCATAGTAGCTTCCACTTTTTGTTCAAGTTTATCAACTGAAAGGATGACGTGAATATTGGTAATGCGATCATGATGACTATAAAGACGCTCAATTTTGCTGTTGACGTACTCTCTCAGTGCTTCGGTAACTTCTAGGTGACGGCCACTAATATTTATTTGCATGGGTACTTCCTCATAGGTATAGATTAATTTATTGTCACTTCGTCATACTCGTGCAGCAGGAATGACGATCAGGGAAAATAGGTAAAAATAATTACAATGTCTTACGCTCATTTGAGGGTGGGATATTGAGTGATTCGCGATATTTCGCAATGGTGCGGCGTGCAACCTGGATACCTTGCTCGCCCAATAAATCAGTAATCTTGTTGTCGCTTAAAGGTTTCTTGGGATTCTCTGCGCTAACTAATTTTTTAATCAGTGCCCGTATTGCCGTCGATGAGCATTCGCCACCAGAATCGGTACTAACATGGCTTGAGAAAAAATATTTCAGCTCAAAAATACCTTGTGGTGTATGCATAAATTTTTGCGTTGTTACGCGTGAGATTGTTGACTCATGCATTTCTACTATTTCGGCAATATCATGTAGCACCAGTGGTTTCATCGCCTCTGCGCCATACTCCAAAAACCCACGTTGCTTTTCCACAATACAGCTGGCAACCTTTAATAAGGTTTCGTTGCGGCTTTGTAAACTTTTTAAAAACCAGCGTGCTTCTTGTAAGTTATCTTTTAAAAATGTGTTGTCGGTGCTTGAGTCCGCGCGCTTTACCATCGACGCATAATCTGAATTAATCCGTAACCTCGGAGCTATGTCCGGGTTCAATTCTACAATCCAGCGCCCTTCACGTTTTTCAACAAATACATCAGGCACGATATATTCGGTATCACCATTTGCAATCATATCGCCCGGGCGTGGAGTTAATCCCTGAATTAGCGTAACTGCCTGGCTTAATTCATCTTCTTTTAATTTTGTGCGGCGCATCAGTTGTCGAAAGTCACGGCTCGCTAACAATGATAAATAATGTTTGGTAATTAATTTAGCTTCCGCCAAAAAGGGCGTCGCGGATGGAAATTGTAGTAGCTGTACTGTTAAACAATCGGCTAAGTTTTGGCTGCAAGCGCCGCAAGGGTCAAATTGTTGGATTCGGTGTTGCACCGCAACAACTTCGTCCAATTCTAAATCGGTCCATTCGCTAACCAAGCCTTCGTGGATGTCTTCTAATGAGACGGACAACATGCCACTTGGTTCAACGGCATCAATAATGGCCATGGCGATGATGCGGTCGCGGTCGGACATGGGGGTAAGGTTGAGTTGCCACATCAGGTGATCATAGAGTGAGTCTGTGGCGGTGCGACGGCTTTCAAAATCGCCATCTTCATTTTCATAGTTAGATGATGTGCTGGAATTGCTGGTTTGATAAACGTCATCCCAACTTGTGTCTACTGGTAAATCGGTAGGAATGGATTCATTCCATTCGGTCGCACTGTCGCTGTATTCACCAGTTTCCGCGTAAGTGTCGGTGTCGGTAAAACTCTCGCCGCTGTTTGACTCACCAAAGTTGGCCTCGCCAAAATTAGTTTCGCCAAAGCTATCTGCATTATTTTCACGATCATTACTGCTGCTCGTTTCGCTGTAAGACTCTTTGTAATGTTCGTTAAAACTATCAACGCTGGTGCTGTTAGGGTCAGCAGCAACTTCTAATTGACGAGGGTAATCAGTATCTTCAAATTCAGAGTTGGATGCTGTCGGCGTATCAAAGCCATCTTCCATTTCCAACATGGGGTTGGACTCAAGCGCTTCTTGAATTTCTTGCTGTAGATCAAGGGTCGATAATTGCAAAAGACGAATAGCCTGTTGCAGTTGTGGAGTCATGGTCAGTTGCTGACCGAGCCTGAGTTGGAGAGATTGCTTCATTATTTGGACGACAAACCCTTGGTTGGTAATAGGCCTAACATTATTAAACCTCATCAGTTTAAAACATAAGGTCGTTAGGTGGAGTTTAGTCAGGGTTTTAACGCTAGGCAATAACTCAATCGGACTTAAGAGAGATTTTTAAAGCAATCTTTATGCCTAAGAGCCACAAATCGTTGTTTGTCAAGTCTGTTTAGTGCAAAAATCTTAGCGTTATAGGTAGTTATAGCGATTATTTTTAGAGTTTAAAATCTTCACCAAGATAAACTTTACGAACTTTCTCATTGCTGAGAATCGCTTCAGAATTGCCTGATGCAATGATTTTACCTTCGCTGACAATGTAGGCGGTTTCGCAAATGTCGAGGGTTTCACGCACATTGTGATCGGTAATAAGAACGCCAATACCGCGGGTTTTGAGGTGGCGCACGATTTCCTTAATATCGGAAACTGAAATTGGATCTACGCCGGCAAAGGGTTCATCAAGCAGGATAAATTTTGGATCGGTCGCCAGGGCGCGCGCAATTTCAACTCGCCGGCGTTCGCCACCGGAAAGAGACATACCCAGGCTGTCGCGGATGTGAGTTATGTGGAATTCTTCCATCAATGACTCGAGCTTCCCTAGGCGCTGTTTCCGGTTTAGGTCTTTTCGCGTTTCCAAAATAGCCATGATGTTATCGGCCACCGTTAGCTTGCGAAAAATGGATGCCTCTTGCGGTAGATAGTCAATGCCTGCGCGTGCCCGGCCATGAATGGGTAGGTGAGTAATATCCAGCTCATCAATTAACACGCGGCCATTTTCAGCTTCAACAAGGCCAGCAATCATGTAAAAACAGGTTGTTTTGCCAGCGCCATTAGGTCCCAGTAAACCGACAATTTGGCCACTGCTGACGGTAACCGAAACATCGACTACGACTTTGCGTTTTTTGTAACTTTTAGCGAGATTCTGGGCGTAAAGGGTGGTCATGAAATTATTCTTTTTTGTCAGTTTGCGGCGGGATTACAAATTCAACGACACCAGATTCACTGCCAGCACCTAAAGCTTTTACAGTTCCGCTGGTAATATCATAATCAATTTTGCCGCCGCGAGTTGTCGCACCATTTTGTTCAACAAAGGCATTTTTATCCAGTGTTAAATGATCCTTGCTGACGGCATAGGTAATGTTGTTGGCTTCCGCGTGGATTATCGCTTTATCAAGAGCGGGTTGTTGTTGATAGCGCGCCGGTGAGCCTTCGGCCACCAAAGATTCAAGTTTTTGGTTTTTATCGTAGCGCAGCGTGACTTTGTCGGCGGCAATTTCAAGTGTGCCTTGTGTTAATTTTACCGGCCCATTAAGCACGGTTACACCTAGCTTGGAGTCGATAGATGCGCTTATAGAAGAAATTTGTATATTTTGATCTTTGTCTGTTGGTAAGGCTTGGGTTACTTGAGCTAGCGCAAAAGAGAGGCTTAAAAGCAGGCCGCTGAAAAGGGGCAAAGGCAATATTTGCGAAAGACAAAAGCTGTATGTAGTTTGCTTAGGGTTCATAGGTTCCCGTAATGTGAGAGAGAAGTTCGATCCGGTCTTGCTTGATATAGGCGCGCATGCCAATTGTTTCTAGCTGCGTTTTTGCGCTGCGCATAGTAACAGCTTTGTCGGTATCCGCGAATTGCTCGCGGGTATTTAAGCGTAATTCAGGTGTGCTAATACTGATAATACCTTGTGTTTGTGATGTTTGTTGGGCGAGTACATCAGTACTGAGGGTAAACAAGTCGCCGTTATTGTCACTGCGCCCTAATTGCGCCGTCATATACCAAGCCGGTTTTTGCCCATCGCCCAAAAATAATATTTGCGGCAAATCAAAGAGGGTGTAGTCATTTTCGCTGGTTTTTTCATTGACCTGAAAATGGCGAATTAAAGGAGTTTTAAGTTGGTAATGGAGTGCACCATCGGCATCGAATTCGCGCATGTCGACGCTTGTCATAAAAACCTGGGGAAATTCTTTTTCGGTGTTAAGTGGAGTTGCTACTTCTTGATCATTGCCGCTGTATTTTATCGCCAAAAATATAATCACGAGAATGACAACTATTAGCCAGGGTAAAGGTAATAGTAGGGGGTTTAGTCGTGATAGTTTTTCATTAGTCAGAGTGCGGACATCGAGTGGAGACATGAATAAAACCAGTTATCGGAGTGTTGAATAAGATGTATGGCAATCGCTATTCTAAATAATTCACTATTTTAAATAAGTCGTTACGCCAAATAAGCCACTATGCCAAATAAGATTGAAGGATGCTATCAAATGTATTTTGAGCGTGCATGATCAAGTCGCAAGCTTCACGTACTGCGCCTTCGCCACCGCGTAAACTACTTTGCCAATGCGCGCGTTCCACCACACTGAAATGACCATTAGCGGGAGTGAGCGCTAAACCAACGCGGCACATGATGGTTAAATCTGGCCAGTCGTCCCCCATGAATGCAATTTCATCAAGTTCCATTGGATGTTTACCTAATATTTCTTGTAGTGCATCCCATTTGTCTTCGCGGCCTTGTATCAAAATAGTAATGCCTAAATCACTGGCACGTTTGGCGACTAAGTTACTAGTGCGCCCTGTGATAATGCCTACCTTAACGCCGCTTTTTTGTAGCATTTTGATACCATGGCCATCGAGTGTGCTGAACGTTTTAAATTCATCGCCTTGATTGCTGAAATAGAGGCGGCCATCAGTCAATACGCCGTCTACGTCCAGGAGCAACAGTTTGATACGGCTTGCGCGAGATTTAAATTCAGGGGAGATATTCATTCGGGCTTCTCAGATTTAGTCGGCGCGTCAGGTTTTGTAATTATGTGGCAGTTTTTAAACCACGCTTGTTTAAACCACGCCTGCGCGCAGTAAGTCGTGCATATGTAGGACGCCGACGGGGCATTGTTGTTCATTGCGCACAATTAATGCGGTGATTTTTAAATCTTCCATGATTTTTAAAGCTTCGGCAGCGAGGGCTTTATCGCTCACAGTTTTCGGTGTGCGATTCATTAAATCGCAAATGGCTGCTGTTTTGAAATCTATCCCTTTATCGATGGTGCGACGTAAATCGCCATCGGTGTATATGCCCAGTAGTTGATCGTTATTGTCCACAATAGTTGTCAGGCCAAAACCTTTTTCAGTCATGGTAATGAGCGCTTGATGAAGGCTTGCATTGGCTGCTACGCGCGGAATTTTATCGCCAGTGTGCATAATGTCGACCACCCGTAAGAGCAGCTTCCGCCCTAAAGCTCCGCCGGGGTGGGAGAAAGCAAAGTCTTCTGCCGTAAAGCCGCGCGCTTCTAGTAAGGCGATGGCAATAGCGTCACCCATGACCAGTGTGGCTGTCGTGCTAGCAGTGGGCGCTAAATCCAGTGGGCAGGCTTCCATTTCAACAGCAATATTCAGGTGTGCTTCGCTTACCTCTGCGAGCGTTGAATAGGGGTTGCCAGTCATGCTGATGATCTTGATGCCAGAGCGTTTAAATAGTGGCAGCAGGGTGAGAATCTCGTTGGATGTGCCCGAGTAGGAAAGTGCTAGCACCACATCTTGCGGCGTTATCATGCCTAAATCGCCGTGGCTTGCTTCAGCAGGGTGAACAAAAAATGCTGGCGTACCCGTACTCGCAAGAGTCGCAGCGATTTTTTTGCCAACATGGCCTGACTTACCCATTCCGGTCACAATAATGCGCCCGGAACAATTTAAAATCAGTTCGCAAGCTTTGTTAAATTCACTATCGAGGCGTTGGCTAAGAGCTATTACCGCTGCAGATTCAATGCTAATAGTGCGTAAGCCGGAGCTGATAAAATCAAAATGGGGCATGGGATTAAATGTCTCATATGAGTATTGAGCAGAATGGCGAGCATTATAGCGGGAATACAGGGTAATTATCTGTCCGCTTAAAACTGAACATATTTTACAATTCTGTTTAGGTGAGAATTTGAGGAGCTGGTATGATGCTTAGCGTTAACGCCTCCGGACAAGTTATTGGGTAAGGTTGCCCGAGTTAATGTTCAAAAGGCACTTTTAAGCTACAGCAATGTCTATGTTACGGCGCTATGGTTGGCGTTGGCGGTAATGATGGATCCCACTAATGCCCACTATGCTCACTAATGTTAGGAAGGTAAACGAATGAAACAGATGGCACAAAAAATTTCTACGGCAGTATTAATGTTTGCTGTTGTGGGTACTTTAACGTTAACTCAAAGCGCTTTTGCAGCGGCACCAGTAGCGGCAGAAGCAGGAGCAGCGCTACAAGAAAAAACACCTCATCAAATTATTGAGCAAGCCACAAAAGAATTGTTTGCCAGCGTTAAAAAAAATAATGCTGCCGTTAAAAAATCCGATGAATACTATGCGGACATCACCCGTATTTTAGATTCAGTAGTAGATTTTCCCTATATTGCCAAGGCTGTAATGCGCAAATCTGGCAAGGGTGCAACACCTGAGCAGGTTGAAAAATTCACTGCGGCGTTCAAAAATGGTTTAGTAAAAACCTATGCCAAGGGAATTGCCAATTATGCCGACAGCACGGTAAAAACATTGCCATCAACTGCTGAGGCAGGCGCGCGTCGCTTGAGCGTTGATCAGGATGTTACCGATAAAGGCAATGTTCATCGTCTTTCTTATACTATGGCGCAGAATAAAGCGGGTGAATGGAAGTTGATTAACGTGGTGTTAAATGGCGTTAACCTCGGTGATTCCTTTACCAGCCAATTTGATCAAGCCATGATTAAAAACAGCAATGATATTGATAAAGTCATTGCGAATTGGTTGGCGAGTAGCTAATTCCATCGTTTGAAACTCTAGGTTTTATTTCAATCAAAGCCCCGGCAGAAATGTTGGGGCTTTTTTGTAATCAGTTTTTTTGCATTATGCGTATGTGTTTTTGAGTGTGAATAGAGGCGTATTCCGGTACTATCACTAGCCTCAATTTTATTTTAGATATTGGGCGTCGCCCTAAGAGTTTTTCTATGCAAGCTGAACAAATTAAAGCACATATCGAACGGCAAATTCCTGAAAGTCAGGTACAAGTGGGTATGAATGGTAATCATATCGATTTGGTGGTGGTGAGCCCTGTCTTTGCAGGCTTAACGCCAGTGAAAAAACAACAGCTTGTGTTGGGGACTTTGGCCGCACAATTTGCCGATGGCAGCATTCATGCCGTCGATTTTATTAAGACCTTTACCCCTCAAGAATGGCAATTGCAACAATAAATCCCTCACGTTAATGTGCACATAGTTTTTAATCGATTTGGATCAATAATGGATAAGTTTAAAATTCTGGGCGGTGGTCCGCTCAGTGGTGAAATTCGTATTTCTGGCTCTAAAAATGCGGCCTTGCCAATTTTGGCGGCAACGCTCTTAGCCAACAGTCCCGTCACTCTGACTAATGTTCCGCAGTTAAAAGATATCACCACTATGAATTCATTATTGAGTTCTATGGGGGTGAAAATTAACGGCGATGCAAGCAATGGTTATGTGCTTGATTCCAACGACATTACTGATTTCACGGCGCCTTATGATTTAGTTAAAACTATGCGCGCTTCGATTTTAGTGCTTGGTCCGTTGTTGGCGCGTTATGGCGTTGCCAATGTGTCTTTCCCTGGTGGCTGTGCGATTGGTTCGCGGCCTGTGGACATTCACTTGCGTGGGCTTGAAGCCATGGGGGCCAAGATTGAAATCGACGGCGGTTATATTCGTGCAACCATTGCTAATAGCAGTAGCCGTTTAAAAGGCACGCACTTTTTAATGGATACGGTCACTGTGGGCGGCACTGAAAACTTGTTGATGGCCGCCGTTTTAGCTGATGGTAAAACTGTCCTCGAAAATGCTGCTCGCGAACCGGAAATTGTCGATTTGGCGAATATGTTAGTGGCAATGGGTGCAAAAATAGAAGGTATAGGTACCTCCAGCCTGACGATTGAAGGTGTTGAGTCTTTGCATGGCTGTACTTTTAATGTCATGCCCGACCGTATTGAAACCGGTACCTATTTGGTGGCCGCTGCGGCTACACGTGGCCGAATTAAGCTCATGGCAACCAGCGCGACTTATCTTGAGGCAGTTATTTTTAAGTTAGAAGAAGCTGGCGCCAGGATTGAAACTGGCGATGATTGGATTGCGCTGGATATGCTTGGCAAACGCCCTAAAGCTGTTAGTTTAAAAACCGCGCCTTACCCTGCCTTTCCAACCGATATGCAATCGCAATTTATGGCAATGAATGCGGTCGCTGAGGGTGTTAGTCACATTACGGAAACCATTTTTGAAAATCGTTTGGTGCAGGTAAGCGAGTTAAACCGTATGGGTGCCCACATCACTCTTGAGGGTAATACCGCACTCGTGACTGGTGTTGAACGCTTGAGCGGCGCGCCCGTAATGGCGTCAGATTTGCGTGCTTCTGCTAGCTTGGTGATTGCAGGTTTAGTGGCCGATGGTGAAACTCTCATTGAGCGTATTTACCATATCGACCGTGGCTACGAAGCAATTGTTGCCAAGTTTCAAAGCATAGGCGGCAGTGTTACACGCGTGAAGTAAACCGGTGTATTAAAAATTGAGATCAGTCATGACCCAAACCTTAACCATCGCGCTCACCAAAGGGCGAATCCTTGAAGAAACCCTGCCGCTCTTAGCTGCCGCAGGGATTGAGCCCTTGGAAGATATGGAGAAAAGCCGCAAGCTGGTATTTGATACTACGCAAGCTGGCGTGCGCCTGCTGTTATTGCGTGGTGCTGATGTGCCAACTTACGTGCAGTTTGGTGCAGCAGATATGGGAATTTCGGGTAAAGATACTCTGATGGAAAATGGTGCGGATGGCCTTTATGAGCCGCTCGATTTAAATATCGCGCGTTGTAAGTTGATGACTGCCGCCGTCAAAGGTGTGCCCACACCGGCTGGGCGTATTCGCGTCGCCACTAAATACGTCAATATCGCCAAACAATATTATGCTGCACAAGGTCGTCAGACCGACATAATCAAGCTTTACGGGGCTATGGAATTAGCGCCGATTATGAATCTGGCCGATGAAATTGTGGACATAGTTGATACTGGCAATACCTTGCGCGCCAACGGCTTGGAAGTTCGTGAATTTATTGCTGACATCAGCTCGCGATTGATTGTGAATAAAGCTTCGATGAAGATGAAGCATGTGCAAATCCAAACGATTATTGATCATATTGCCAAGGCTGTTGCCAGCGAACAAATAACTGTTAGCCCATAAATTTTCTCAAAGAGCCAATACATGTCTGACCTCTTTATCACTGAC
>JANYIO010000069.1 GCA_025362015.1 Gammaproteobacteria bacterium
CGGAGTATTTAGCCAACACCGAAGGTTCTGCCATTCGCAGGGTTGGCTATGAAGGTTGGTTGCGTAACTTAGCAGTAGGTTTGGGCAATGCACCGAGCGATGCAAACATCACCGCCGCACTGCACAACAAGCGCCCACAAGTAAGCGCGCTGGTCCAGGAACATATCGACTGGGCGCTCGCGCAGCAAGCCAAACCCAATTATCGACGCAAGCGAAAGATCCAAAACACCCACCACTAACACCCAGTTAACGCTATGAATCTCAGCCATAAACGGGAATAATAGCCACCCTCAAAATAGGGTATTAACCGCAGGTAACAGGCTACTCATTATGAAACAACTTTCGGATATAGGCTTGGTCGGCCTCGCTGTAATGGGCGAAAACCTCATCCTTAACATGGCCAGCAAAGGCTATACAGTTACTGCGTACAATCGCACGACCGACAAAGTAGATAATTTTTTAGCTGGGCGAGCGCAAGGTAAAACCATTCGCGGCGCGCACTCGATTGAAGAGCTGGTAGCATCCCTCGCCAAACCTCGCAAAATTATGCTGATGGTTAAAGCAGGCCAACCAGTTGACGATTTTATTGAACAACTCATCCCGCATTTGGAAGCTGGCGACATCATTATCGACGGCGGCAACACTCACTTTCCCGATACCGACCGCCGCACCGCTTACCTTGAAAGTAAAGGCTTGTTATTCATCGGCACCGGCGTTTCCGGCGGTGAAGAAGGCGCGTTGATCGGCCCATCTATCATGCCCGGCGGTTCACCTGCAGCATGGCCATTTGTAAAAGAAATTTTTCAAGGCATTTCCGCCAAAGTAGACGATGGCAGCCCCTGCTGCGATTGGGTCGGCGAAGGCGGTGCAGGCCATTTTGTAAAAATGGTGCACAACGGAATTGAATACGGCGATATGCAATTAATTTGCGAAGCTTACCAAATCATGAAAGATTTGCTCGGCATGAGTGCCGATGAAATGCATCAGGTATTTGCCGATTGGAACGAAGGCGAACTCAATAGTTATCTCGTCGAAATTACCCGCGATATTCTCGGCTACAAAGAAAATGGTGAACCACTGGTCGATAAAATCCTCGACACTGCGGGGCAAAAAGGCACAGGAAAATGGACTGGTGTTATCGCACTGGATTTAGGTATTCCACTCACATTAATTTCTGAAGCAGTATTTGCACGCTGTTTATCAGCACAAAAAGAAGAACGTGTTGCAGCCTCCAAAGTGATCAGTGGCCCAACCGTTAAATTTGAAGGCGATAAAAAAGCGTTTATCAACGATATCCGCAATGCACTCTTCGCCTCAAAAATTATTTCTTACGCTCAAGGCTATTTATTAATGCGCGAAGCGGGTAAAGAATACGGCTGGCACTTAAATTACGGCGGCATCGCCTTAATGTGGCGCGGCGGCTGTATCATTCGCTCATCATTCCTCGGAAAAATTAAAGACGCTTTTGATAAAAATCCTGAGCTAAGTAACTTGTTGCTCGATGATTATTTCAAAGACACCGTACAAGCTGCGCAAGCTGGTTGGCGTCGCGTAACTGCAGCGGCAATTGTTAACGGAATTCCTGCTCCGTCAATCACATCCGCATTAAATTATTTTGACGGTTATCGCACCGCGCGCTTGCCCGCAAATTTACTGCAAGCACAACGCGATTATTTTGGCGCACATACTTATGAGCGCACAGATAAACCACGCGGTGAATTTTTTCACACCAACTGGACTGGTCGTGGCGGGAACACTTCGTCGTCTACTTATAACGTGTGATTTTTATTCGCCGTACTTTTATTAACAACACATTCATTAGCAATACTTTTATTCGTAACATTTTTATTCATAGCGAAAACTAAAAGAGCGGGGCAACTTACACAACCTCGCTCTTTTAGTTTTTTTGTGCGTTATGGATCCTGAATTCATCAAGATCGGCTAAATAACTTACCTTTTATAATCACCAGCTTCCATAATTACTTGTATCTCCCCATCACCCAACTACAATGAAAGCGGCGCAGAGTTTTTCACTCTAAAAATTCTGGTTATTGAATATTTATTAAAGAATAAAAAATGATGAAATTTAAATATACTCTATGGGTTTTATATTGGTTTTTGGCAAGCGCGCTGGCAAGTCACGCTCACGCTAAAACACCCGTTAATGACACCGACAAGATCAATAATCTAATCGCCAAAATGACGATTGAAGAAAAAGTGGGGCAGATGACTAATTTGACCCTGGCAGCAGTGTCAGAAAAAACTGATGAACCTGTAACCCTGGATATGGAAAAACTGCGCGACGCAATCGTGAAGCACAATGTTGGCTCTATACAAAATACCATTAACCATGCATATACGCTGGAAGAATGGCATCACATTACCAATAAAATTCAAAATATTGCACTAAAAGAAACGCGTTTAAAAATTCCTAATTTATATGAAATAGATGCCGTGCACGGCGCCAACAATACTCTTGGCTCTACTCTTTTTCCTCACAACCTTGCGTTAGCAGCAACGCGTAACCCTGAACTGGTTAGATTAGGCGCTGAAATTACTGCCAAAGAAGTCAGGGCTTCCGGTATTCGTTTAGATTTTTCACCGGTATTGGATCTTGGTAGACAACCTCTTTGGTCACGCTTTCCGGAAACGTTTGGAGAAGACGTGTTGCTTGTCCAAACAATGGGAGCCGCCGCCATTAAGGGTTATGAAGGAAAAAGCTTGAAAAATGTTACGAGTGTTGCAGCATCCATGAAGCATTTTATAGGCTACTCAGCTCCCGCTGATGGTAAAGATAGAACGCCAGCATACATCCCGGAAATTATGCTTAGAGAATATTATTTGCCGTCTTTTAAGGCGGCGATTGCCGCAGGTGCCCATACTTTGATGGTGAATTCTGGCGAAGTAAATGGCACACCCTTGCATGCGAGCAAATATTTTTTAACCGATGTACTGAGAACGGAATTAGGCTTTAATGGAGTAATTACCAGCGACTGGGAAGACATTAAAAAATTGCACGACTGGCATAAGGTTGCTGCCTCCAATAAAGAAGCAGCTTTACTTGCCGTTAACGCAGGTATTGATCTGGTAATTGTACCTTTAGATTTTAGTTTTTATGACGATGTCATTGCACTGGTAAAAGAACATAAGATTAGTGAAAAAAGAGTGAACGAATCAGTGCGCAGAATTTTGCAACTAAAATATGATCTGGGTTATTTTGATAATCCTTATCTGGAACCTGACGCAGTTAAAAATTTTGCTCGACCAGAATATAAAGATGTCGCGCTGGAAGCCGCAAGAGAATCTGTAATTTTATTAAAAAATACTGACAACACTTTACCCTTAGCAAAAAATAAAAAATATTTGGTGGTTGGCCCTGGTGCTGACTCCCTCACCGCGCTTCATGGGTGCTGGTCTTATACCTGGCAAGGTACAGTAGATAAATATTTTGCAAAAGATACTTTAACAATTGCTAAAGCAATCAAAGCCAAAGTGGGTAATGACAAGGTTATTCAATTACAGGGAACAGATTTCGACGCCAAAGATATTAATATCGCGGAGGCCGTAACAGCGGCAAAAGATGTTGACTACATTATTGTAGCTCTCGGTGAAAATGCCTATGCAGAAACGCCCGGCAATATAAAAGAATTAGCGCTGCCAGAAATACAGCAACTACTGGTAAAAGAATTAGCAAAAACGGGTAAAACTATTGTGATGGTAATGTCCGAAGGCCGCCCAAGAATTATTAGAGAAATTGAACCAGACGCCAAGGGCATTCTGTTAACCAACTGGGCAGGCTCGCAAGCGGCAACAGCAATAGCCGATGTACTTTTCGGCGATTACAATCCCAATGGAATTTTGCCTTACACCTACCCCAGATTCAGCGGGGAAATTTTAACCTATGATCACAAATGGGCAGATGAAGGAGAAGAAACTTTGCTTGCCGACAAAAAAACATTTAACCCGCAGTATCCGTTTGGGCATGGGCTTAGCTACACCACATTTGACTATAGCGACTTAACAATTAACACCAACAAACTGACGGGCAATGACCATATCACCATTACTGTTACGGTTAAAAATACGGGAAAAATTGCCGGCAAACATACTGTGGAATTGTATAGCCGCGATCACTATGCTTCGATTACACCCTCGGTAAAAAGATTGAGGAAATTTCAAAAGATATTTTTAACGCCAGAAAGTGCACAAACCCTGACATTTGAATTAAATAAAAGTGATCTTGCCTTTGTCAATGCTGAGCTAAAAGCGATTACAGAGGACGGAGATTTCACGGTGATGATTGGCAATTTAAATAAAACGTTCACCTATTTAAATGAGTAATGCATCACAATTACGTCATAATAATCACACTTATAGGCCTATATCGCATCTCAATCATATCAATATGGTTACGCGAATAATAATTATGCCAACAGAACTTGTCGTACCTACAACGCGCATTATATTAAAATACCACCAGGTAACTGCGCATTGTTCTGCAAGCAAATAATCCTGGTGAAAAACCTTAAAAATTGTAAAACCTGCCTTCATATTAAGTAAATGATGTATTGCAAATCAGTGCATCAAATAGCGTTACCATCTGAGTTAATTTAACTCACCATTTCAGATAAAAAACCTCCCATTTTCGTCTTTTTTTTAAGGTTAGTTGACTAGTTGTTCCAAGTAATAGAAAGTCAATAACTACTCACAGATTGTTGTCGTCAGTAGAACACTAAAAATAATGAAATTGCTGAAGCCCTCAGTAATATCAACCACTATCACGCCCAACCCTGTTGGCTCAACTTAGCGCTTACTCTTAATTTATTGACGTCATTATTTTTCAGACCTTAGGCGTCATTATTTTTAGATCTTAAGAGAAACTATGTGCATTTGCACACATGCTCGGTTTAAGTATTACGGGTTTAACGGAGACTAACTATGCACAACACCATTGTAAAATACACCGGTCGACTCGCGTGCTGTATCGCCCTGCTCTTCAGCAGTCAGCTTTATGCACAAACTAATTTAGCACTCAATAAAATTGCTACCGCAAGCACTGCGCTGCAACCTGCAAGTGCTGCTGTTGATGGCAATGCGAATTCGCGCTGGGAATCAACACAAGGACTGAATGCTGCGTGGCTGCAAGTAGACCTTGGCGCCAATTATAATTTGACCAGTACCGCAATCGATTGGGAAGCGGCAAATGCCGCAACTTACGAAGTGCTCGGCTCAATCAATAATAGTACGTGGGTATCACTCAACAATCGTGCCAATGGCACATTTGGCAACCGCACTGACACCTTGGTACTAAGCGGTGTTTATCGTTACTTACGTATCAACGCCACTGCACGTAGCCCCGGCAACAATTGGGGCTACTCTATTTGGGAATGGAAGGTGTATGGTTCGCTAGCAAGCAGCAGCTCAAGTTCCAGCTCTAGCATTTCTAATATGGATTGGTTTTGCAATGGAGCGATTTCCTTCGTGCCTTGCAGTTCCAGCGCAAGCTCAATTTCGTCCAGCGCCTCGTCATTAAAATCGAGCAGTATTAGCAGCTCCTCATCATCCAGTGTTGTCAGTATTATTAATCTTGCTATCGGTGGAATTGCATCTGCGAGCACTACGTTAGGTGCAAGCGCTAATGCGATTGACGGTAATTTAACAACACGCTGGGAATCCAACCACGGTGTCGACCCAAGCTGGATTAGTGTTGACTTAAAAGCCGAAAAAACCTTGACCAGTGTTGTGATAAATTGGGAAGCAGCCAATGCAGCAAATTATGAAGTGCAAGGCTCACATGACAACACGAACTGGACCACACTTGCGACCCGCACTGGTGGTGCTTTTGGCAATCGCACCGATACCGTTACTGTGTCCGGCACATACCGTTATGTGCGCGTTTACGGCACGGTACGCAGCGTTGGCAATAACTGGGGCTACTCCATTTTTGAATTGCAAATTTTTGGATTTGGCAATACAAACGGATCATCCAGCAGCGTCACATCCAGTGATCGCAATCATTATGATGCACCGAGAGCAACCACTGCACCGGTAATTGACGGCGTTATGGATGCAGTATGGGATGCCGCAGTTTGGGCACCGATTGATGTATTTTGGTTGGGTTCACAACACCCTACTGCGCAGGATTTTTCGGGCCGTTATAAAGCCATGTGGGATCAAGGTAATCTGTATTTATTATTTGATATTACCGACGACGTATTGTTTGATGCTACCGCTAACCCACTTGAACGTTATTGGGATGATGACTCTGTAGAAATTTTTATCGACGAAAATAAAAATGGTGGTATCCACGAAACAAATACATCAGCTTGGGCATACCATGTCAGCACCCTTGGTGACGTGGTAGATTCTACCAATTCAAACGTGTCTAAATTATTAAACAGTCACATTACCGTGCGTAGAGTTAGCGTAGGTAGCAAACACATGTGGGAAATGAGTATGCGTGTGTATGGCGAAGACTATGATGATGCTAAAGTGAATATTCCACTCGTGCTTTTTGCCGGTAAACAGATGGGCTTTTCTGTTTGCTACAACGACAATGATGCCAGTGCATTTCGCGAAAGCATGATTGGTTCAGTTGACACGCAAGGCCACAAAGATAATCAGGGTTACATCAATGCCAGCGTATTTGGCTCAATGAGCTTAGTCGAGACACTAGCGCACTAATACTTTTACAGGCACAATAAATACTACTTTAACCCCACCTGTAGTAGGTGGGGTTTTTATTTTGCAAAATAAATACCGAGTAATCTCATGACTAACAATAGCAATACTGCGCCTGTTAATTCGGAGCTTATCAATTCACGGCTTATCGATGACGCAAGCCGTCGCAAAACCATTAAACAACTCGCCGCTTTCTGTGGTTTAGCCTTATCCGCAAGCTCGCTGGAACTAATGGCGACAAGTTCCCACTCAGAGAAGGATATTACCCTCAACCCACAAGGTTTATTAAACACAACTCAATTTGCATTAGTACGCCAACTCGGCGAAATTATTATTCCTACAACCGAAACTCCCGGCGCTATCGGTGCCGATGTACACTCATTTATCAACCATTTTTTATTGCAATGCAGCACCCCTCAAGAGCAACAACAGTTTGTTGCCGGCCTTACGAAAACTGAAACTGCAACCGCAAAAATATGGCATAAAAAATTCTTAGCTATTTCTCACGAACGGCAAATAACGTTACTCACTGATATGGAAAAAGGCCAAGGCGTATTTGATGGCACTGACCGTGCCTTTTTCAAGCAACTCAAAGGACTGGTTATTTTTGGTTATTACACGTCAGAAATTGGCGCGACTCAGGAGCTTGCTTATCTTGCCATACCTGGTGGCTACAAAGGCGATGTAAAATTTAACACTGTCGGCAAAGCCTGGGCGTTTTAATTTTTCAGCGAAGATTTCTCCAATAACAAAATAATGTAGATACCCTCATGGAAAATAATTTTTACATCAAAAAATCAGCAGAGAAGTTTGATGCTATTGTTGTTGGCTCCGGCATTGCGGGTGGCTGGGCAGCAAAAGAATTGTGTGAAAAAGGTTTAAAAACATTAATGGTAGAACGCGGCCGCCCCGTTGAACACCGCAAGGATTATATCACTGAAGGAGTCAAACCCTGGGAGATGCCCAATCGCGGCAAAGTAGCTTACGAGTTAGTTGAAGATCAATATAACATTCAACGTCAATGTTATGCATTTAACGATACCACCAAACATTTTTTTGATAATGATCGCGATTCACCTTACAGCACCCCTGACGACAAGCCATTTAGTTGGATTCGCGGCAATCAGTTAGGCGGAAAATCTTTAATTTGGGCGCGTCAATCCTATCGTTTAAGTGAGTTAGATTTTAAAGCCAACGCATTAGATGGCCACGGCACTGATTGGCCTATTCGCTACAGAGATCTCGAACCCTGGTACGCCCATGTTGAACGCCATGCCGGCATTAGCGGCTCAGTTGAAAATATGTCCGTACTGCCCGACAGCGTTTTCTTACCACCTTTTGAATTTAATGCTGTTGAACTTTCTTTAAAGAAAAAATTTGAAGAAAAATACTCTGATCGAAAAATGATTATGGGCCGCTGTGCGCATTTATCCACACCGGCACCACATCACCTAGAACAAGGCAGGGGCAAATGCCAGGCCCGCAATGAATGCCAAAAGGGTTGCTCATTTGGCGCCTATTTTTCTACCCAAAGTTCAACCTTACCTGCCGCACTTAAAACCAATAATTTGCGTATTGCCACCAATAATATTGTGCACAGTGTGATTTATGATAAAAAAACTAATCGTGCTACGGGTGTTCGTGTGATTGATAGCGAAACCATGGAAACCCACGAATATTTTGCAAAAATTATTTTCTTGTGCGCATCAACATTGGGCACCACACAAATTATGCTTAATTCTATTTGTGAAACATTTCCGAATGGCATTGCAAATTCATCGGGCGTTCTCGGTCATTATTTAATGGACCACCTTTACGGCGCAGGCGCATCGGGTCGTATTGAAGGTTTTGAAAACGATTATTATTCAGGTCGCCGCCCTACCGGGCCAATCATCCCTCGCTTTCGCAATGTAACCGACAAACAGCAAAAATTTATTCGCGGCTACTTTCTGTTTGGCGGAGCATCGCGAGATACCTGGAATAACTTTGCACAGAAGGAAGGCTTTGGTGTTGACCTCAAACAACAAATTCACAACGCAGGCAACTGGAACTTCAGCTTACAAGGCTCCGGTGAAATGTTGCCAAATTTTGACAACCAGGTAAGTTTGCACCCCACGAAAAAAGACAAATGGGGCATACCACAATTACACATTGATTGTACTTTTTACGAAAATGAAACACAAATGTTGCAGGATATTGCAGATACATCCGCAGAAATATTGGAGGCTATAGGGGTAAAAGATGTGGTGAAATATACCACGTCGCATAAAGAGCGCCCGCCGGGTTTATCTATTCACGAAATGGGCACAGCGCGCATGGGTAAGGATCCAAAAACATCAGTGTTGAATGCTTACAATCAAACGCATGACATCCCTAACTTATTTGTTACCGATGGCGCGTGCATGACATCTAACGCCACGCAAAATCCGTCGCTTACTTACATGGCAATTACTGCACGTGCATGTGATTACGCAGTAGCACAATTAAAACGTGGCAAAGTGTGATGTTTGCGCCACACTTATTAAAAATAAAATCACGCATATCCAAAATATAGCTCACCACATCAGGAAATTTATTATGCAACCAACAAACTCATTAAAATTATTCCTATGCATTGCCAGCATTACCTTAATCACCAATGTCGCTCATGCCGCACCACCAACTCACCCCAAGCTAAGCGTGCAGCTTTGGTCAGTTAAAGATGATGTCAGTAAAGATTTTGAAGGTACACTCACCCAACTCGCCGGCATGGGTTTTCAAGGCGTGGAATTTGCAGGAAATTTTGGCAGCTATGCGGATGACGCGCCAGGGTTGAACAAGTTCTTAAAGAAAACAGGTTTAAAAGTTTCTGGTGCACATGTAGGTTTTGATAAATTGACGCCCGAAAATTTTTCTCAAACCGTAAAATTTTACAAAGCTATTGGCTGCCCCTATTTAATTATTCCTATGGATAAACGCGCCGCCACACTAGAAGGCGCAAAAGCAGTAGCACAAGAATTAAGCGCACTAGAACAACAATTGAAACATTCCGGCATGCATATGGGTTATCACAATCACAAACAAGAAATGCTGGATCAAAATGGCGACACCAGTTGGAATGTTATCGCCAAAAATACGCCAGCAACTGTGGTGCTTGAACAAGATGTAGCATGGACTGAAGCAGCGGGCAAAGATCCGGTAACCGTTGTTCGACAAAATCCCGGACGTTTTCTTGCCACTCATTACAAAGCCGCCGCCCCGGTAGAAGGCAATAAAGAAAATCCTATCATCGGCCTTGATACTACTGATTGGAAATCTCTGATAATTGCCAATCGCACTGTTGGCGGAACACAATGGTTTGTTGTTGAGCAGGAAATTTATCCAGAAGGCATGACGCCACTGCAAAGTGTGGCCGCATCACTGAAAGGGTTACAACAAATTTTAGCGCAAATACCAATTAAGAAATAAAGAAAGAAATTAAACACCGCACTTGCGATTCAACATTCGATTAAAAATAAAAATGGCACCCTTTGGTGCCATTTTTATTTTTAATAATTTTTAAGCTTTGTGTGATCCATTTTTGGATAACTACCATCATCTTCAAAATTGGGAACTTCAATGATGGTACGTTGCGATAAATGCAAATTACGTAAGCGCTCAGCATAATATTTATCAAATATTGTTTCCAATCGTCCATCAGCTTCCATCTGTTTGAGGCCCGCAGATAACCTTTTTGCAAGTTCGGGATAGCGCGGACTAATATAAAAATAATTGGGTAAAGGTAAATAAATAAGCAACCGATTTTCCGGCCCCAAGGAATTAACAGGCTGATTATCCACCTGATAAAAGTTTTCAATTTCTGTTGCGCCCAGCGGCACAAAATCAATATGTCGCGCCACCAACATTTCCAATAACATCATCATATTGGATGTTTCAGTTACAAAAAAATTATCTTTTTGGTAAATATCACCTTCCCAGCCTATGCATAACCCAAGTGCAAGTTTGCGTAGATCAGCAACAGAAGTTACAGCATCAAAACGCGCTTGATCGCTACGGCGAATAAGGGGAATGCGATAACCCATAAAACCACGCAATAATGGCACACTTACTTTTATCACGCCGCCACGCAGCAATGCTTTTTTATTAAAGCCCGCAATCCGATCAATATTCATCTTATCGCCTTTAAGCACAAGCTCACGCCTAAGGGCAGTACTTAGCAACTCTTCTGAATAATCAATACGATAGGCACCATAGGTGGCTTCTGTTGTTTTGAGTGCGGTATCAACTAATTCCAGGTAGTAATCTTCTTTTATGCCGACATTGCTGCTGATGTATTTAACAACCATCGGCTCTAGCGCAAGGACGCGAGCAGTCATTAGTAACAGACAGACAAGGCATAAAAAGCGAGGCATAAACTCTATCTCTACGAGTCAATATCTCTTTAGGCTAGTCTAATTGGAGCGATTTAACAGCTAGATTGAAGTCTTTTAGCCTTAAATGACAAGCCTTGCTGTTTTAAACAACAAGGCTGGCCATGTTAAACAATGCAGATTAGGCATTCATGTTGAAGAAAGTAGCGCGATAGTGCTGTAACTCTGCAATCGAATCCTTAATGTCATCCAGGGCTAAATGCGCTCCAGATTTTTTTACTCCGGCAATCACGTCAGGCCGCCAGCGGCGTGCGAGCTCTTTTACGGTACTCACATCCAAATTGCGGTAATGGAAATAATTTTCCAACCTGGGCATACCACGCACCAGAAAACGGCGATCCTGACAAATAGAGTTACCGCAAATAGGCGATTTTCCTTTAGGTACCCATGCCTCCAAAAACTTGATAGTCTCTGCCTCGCCCTGTTCGGCACTCACGATACTCTCCCGCACCCGCTGAGTAAGGCCAGATTTACCGTGCTGATTGGTATTCCACTCATCCATCGCCAGCATAATATGATCCGGCTGATGAATGGCAAACACAGGGCCTTCGGCAAGAATATTTAAATCGGCATCAGTCACAATGGTCGCCATTTCGATGATGACATCTGTGTCTGGATCAAGACCTGTCATCTCCAAATCAATCCAAATTAAGTTGTTTTCGTTAAGCTTTAGGTTAGACACAGGTTTTTCCTCAGTAAATAGGGCACAATTGCCGCGCAGCTTAATGTAAATATCCAGTGTAGCCAATGAATCACTTGGCACCGACACTTCTTTACCACACTTTTTAATCATCCTTTTTAATGAAAGACATAAGAGCACATGACTAAACGCAAGCTCACTCGCCGCCAACAATGGCGCATCGAAAAAATTCAAGACGAGCGTACCGTCCGCGCAACCAAGCGCGACAACCTCGCCGACGAACAACTTAACGAAAGTGATTTAGGCCCCGAGCAACATGGCCTCATTATTACTCACTACGGCATGCAGGTAGTTGTGGAAGCGACCGAGGGGGAGATGGCAGGCCAAAGTCTGCGCTGCCACTTTCGCAGCAACTTAGGCTCGCTGGTTACCGGTGACCGGGTGGTCTGGCGTATGGGCAATCCGCTCGGTGTAGTTGTCGCAGTATTGCCGCGTACCACAGCGCTTCAACGCCCCGATCCGCATGGCGACATGAAAACTATCGCCGCCAATATTGATCGTATTATTATTGTGGTTGCGCCCTACCCCGAACCCCACGCTAATTTAATTGATCGCTATTTAGTCGCAGCTAATTCAATTGATATTGAGCCAGTATTGTTAATTAATAAAACTGATCGCATTGATGATGAGACGCGCGACAAAATAAATTATTTAGAAAAAACTTATCGCTCTCTGGGCTATCAAGTGCATCTGGTGTCCACTAAAAATGGTGCAGGCTTAGAAGAGTTCAGAGAATATTTAACACATTACACCAGCGTTTTTGTAGGGCAATCCGGCGTGGGCAAATCATCACTCGTAAATGCACTATTACCAGAAAGTAATTTGCGCGTGGGCGATCTAACGGACCGGCAACTTGGTTCACATACCACCACCAGTGCAACTCTACTGCACTTTCCTGGCGGCGGTCACTTAATCGATTCACCGGGTATTCGTGAATTCGGTTTGTGGCACATGGATGAAGCCGAAGTACTCGAAGGCTTTATTGAATTTCGTCCTTTTCTTGGCCATTGTAAATTCCGTGATTGCTCACATCGCCACGAACCCAGCTGTGCTATTTTAAAAGCACTGATCGATGGTAAAATAAGTAATACTCGCATGGATTCTTATCGGTATATTTTACGGACTCTGAATGAATAGTCACTCAGAATAGAATAGTGCTTACTTAAGTATTTTTTTATTTATTAAAGTTAATTTGATTCAGCCGTCATCCTCGCGTAGCGGGGATCCAGTGTTTTTGAAGCATTTCGCCGCCACTTTGGATCCTCGCTACGCGAGGATGACGGGCTTAAGTAAACACAATTTTACTCAGAATAAATGGTTGTGATTAATGACTATTTCACTTTCTACTTTATTGCGGATTCTACTTTATTGCGGAGAACAACTATGAAAAAAATTTCTCAAGTTTTTATTTTATTATTATTTTCGCTAAATTCTTTTGCGCAAATTGACCAACCCAAAGAAATTCTAACCTCTCAGACATTTGGTGCCTACACAGTTCACTATACGGTATTCAACAGCAAATTAATTCCTCCTGAAGTTGCAAAAACTTACAATCTAACGCGAGGGAAAGATCTTGCCCTTATGAATATCAGCCTTACCAAAACAGAAAACGACGCAACGAGTTTAGGGGTTCCCGCACAAATAAAAGCTAAAGCCATCAATTTAATGCAACAAACTAAATCGCTTGAGTTTGTGGAAATTAAAGAACCCGAGGCCACTTACTACCTTAGCTCTTTTTTTTACACCAACGAGGAAGATTTACATTTTGAAGTGAGCGTGTTGCCAGCAGGTGAAACAATACCGCTAACCATTACGTTTAATCGACGCCTGTATACTGAAAATTAACAATCTACATAAGGTTTTACTATGCTTATCCACCCCATGCCCGATCCCATTGCGTTTTCACTAGGGCCAGTTGCTGTTCATTGGTATGGCCTGATGTATGGCCTTGCGTTTTTACAATTTATTTTACTCGGCAATTACCGTATTAATTTGCCACATCTAAAATCACAAGGCTGGACTAAGGACGATGTCAGTGACATGGTTTTTTACGGCATGTTCGGTGTGATTATTGGCGGTCGCTTAGGCGAAGTTATTTTTTATCAATTAAGTTATTTTCTCGAACATCCACTCGAAATTTTTCAAGTATGGCACGGCGGCATGTCGTTTCATGGCGGCTTTCTCGGCGTAGTACTTGCCATGTATTTATGGGCGCGCAAATCAAACCGGGCACTGGGCGATGTGTATGATTTTATCGCACCGCTAGTACCGCTCGGTTATGCCGCAGGTCGGATCGGTAATTTTATTAATGCAGAATTACCGGGGCGCATGGCAAGCGCAGATTTACCTTGGGCAATGATCTGGCCAGATGTAGCTTATCCTGTTCATCCCTCACCTATTTATCAAGCTTTAGTGGATGGTTTGCTGGTATTTATTATTTTATGGCTCTTCGCCAGCAAACAACGGCCGCGCTGGGTGGTAGGCGCAAGCTACACATTACTCTATGGCTGCACGCGTTTTTTTACCGAATATTTCCGCGTACCCGATTATGAAGTCAGTTTTTTAGGCGTGACTATTTCCTCCGGCCAAATGTTAAGTGTACCGATGATTATTGTAGGGTTTGCAGTGATTATATGGGCATACAAAAAGGAAGGCACACAGCAAAAGGAATTTTCATCCCAATAAGATTTTCGTTCATTAACCCTTCATCGTAAAAAGCTTTTATTTTTAAAAAAACATGACGAGCTACAACTTCATATAAGGCTTGTCATGTTTTTCCGTAGCAGATTAAAGCATCATTCCCATATTATTTTTCACAAAATATTCTAAAATTGATATCACAAGCTCCATTCTCATCCAACTGATTAATAGTTGCTGATACCGTAAAATCTAAACCAAGCTCATCATTAATTCCACTAAAAAATGGGGTTAAGGTGGGCCATACCAACAAGTGCGCTATGCCTAAAGTTGTAGCAGCTCTATAATACCGATCTTTTCCGGTAAGATTGATGATTGACTCTTTTGCGGAATATTGCGTTATCTTAAATATATATTCCGGGCTTGCATTATATATAGCGGTAATTAATACCATGACTATACCTCTTGCATCGGCATAAAACTCACAACTACTATTATCTTGTTGCAAAATAGCTTTAGTCTTCACCCTCCCCAATCTATAAAAAAAATCTTTGGACACTTTATCTATTTCGCTTTCTGGAAATAGATTAATGCATGACTCCAACATTACCCCATAAAACATTGAGGTGACGGTGGAAAGATCTGTTGTTAATTGCGATACGGTTTTCGGGAAGAATGCATCAAGCATTTTCACCTTAAATAACTCGCTGGGATATACGTCCTTCTCTCGGGTAGTTGCAATTTGCAAATAGCACTCATTATGCATATCTATTGCTGCTGTATTATTCATAATGGCCACCGAGGTTATTAATAAGTTTAAATCTATTTTGTGCTTCAAGATGAATCATTGAATCACAACCAATTCCCATAGGAAGATTCGACAAACCATGCCCAACCATGCCATTTTTATAAAATATTGGCAGCGGCACTCTGGATGCCACCTCCTGCAAAGAGCACATTATTTCCGCTCTTTCTTCGTCTAGCATGACTTTTTGTTTATCTTTTTCCAACAAAAAATAGCCTCGCTTTCTTATCGGCAAATGATCGCCTAGCAATATTGCTTTGGCGCCGCGCTTATGCGCCTCAAAGGCGAATAATTCAATATGCCGGTGATAATCATGTACATGCCGATCATAATCTTCGCAAAATACGATGGCGCTTTTTAAAGAAGGAAACCATTTTTTGTGTAGATTCATTAGCAGCACACCTAAATTACCCCCAATCAATTTTCCACTAATATTTTTTGTTAACCGTTTAGCTAAATCATTCATGCCCACAATATCGTTAAACTCAATCTCCCCACCATGGGTCAGGATAGCAGCCAGGTTCTGCACATTGCTGGCTGGCAAAGCGTCGTGATAGGCACATTGCGTAGCATTAAGAACGCAAGAAAAAAAATGCTTACCGTATTTTCCTGATGCAAAAAGCCCCCAATCTGAATGCTGACTAAAACTACCAATAAATACTACTTTTCTCGATGGTTTATATTTTTTCTTAATAATTTCATCAATCACAGAGCTGCCGCCGCTTTTGCCAAAGAGAGGATAAACTGCATCCACTTCATACTCTTCAACCAAGCGAATAAAATGATCCGCTCGCTCACCGGGTGAGCCAAACCATCTTTTGTAATATGGCTGCGTAGTAGCATGAATAAAATCAATCACCGGAATATAGCCAAGGGCTGTTATTAAATTTGACGCTTTTTCTTGCGCACCACTTAATGACAAATTGAATTCGACATCGTTTAAAATTGAATCACATAAAATGCCAATTTTTGCCTGAGGATTTAAAATGGGAACATAGCTTTTTATTGGCGCAGCAACTCGATTACGATTGATATTAAAAATACCGAGGCTCTGCATTATTTTTCTCCCACATTCACATCATAACGCGTGAGAATATGGGTCGCGCAAAATGCACCGCAGCCCCCAATATTTTGTATCATACCAACTTTAGGATTCTGTATTTGATTCCTGCCAGCCTTGCCCGTTAGCTGCATGCAGCTTTCACCCAGCTGATATATTCCAGTGGCGCCAATCGCATGCCCTCTAGCTTTTAATCCGCCCATGGTTGAAACAGGTAACTTACCGCCAACATGTATTCCTTCTGTTTTTGCAAATTGAAGCGCCGATCCTTTTTCGACAAAGCCACTATTTTCCAGCGACAATACCGACATGATTGAATAGGCATCATGCAACTCAAAAAAGTCTATATCATTTAATGTTAAGCCAGTGCCATGCAAAGATTTTTTAGTGGATGCAGTAACAGCAGGTAAATCCAACAGATCCTTCTTGCCCCGTAGAGCGACAATATTACTGGCAGCTGCAGAACCAACTATTGTTACTATGTCCACAGCATTACTATATTTTTTAGCGATTTCATTATTAACCAATAGCACAGCTGCTGCACCATCACACACAGGCGAAGCATCATATAATTTTATTGGTGGATAAATTATCTTTGCTTCCTGATAAATTAAAGCGTCAATCTTATTGGGAAAAAGTGCAGAGGAATTGTTCTGCGCATTGTTATGTGCATTAATTCCAAAAATGCCAAATTCATCTGCGTCTGAATGGTAACGTTCTACATACTCTTTCATGAGCTTGGCATTTAAACTAATAAATGACTCACCCAGCATTCCTTCTTTTTCCCAATTGCTTGCAGTTGCCAATGCAGCAGCAATTTTATCTTTTGCTATCGTTGACATTTTTTCAACACCAACAACTAAAGCTGCCTTACAACACCCGGAGCGAATTGCCATAATAGCAGACCTAATCGCCGCACCACCAGAACCACAACCTGTCTCAATTCTATAACTTTCAATATTATACAAACCTAATTTTTCTGCGATTAGTGCCCCCAACATTCGCTGATTACAGCCTAAGCCGCCCAACATATTACTGACAAATAATGCATCGATGGTAATATCTGAAAAATTTTTTAATGCGTTCTCTGCAGCCTCTGCAGCCATATCTATTATTGATTGCGAATAATTTTTTTTAACTTTTATTTCACCGTAATTTAATACATGAACATGACTCATGAAAACCTTCCAACCATAAAAATAAATTCTTTTACACCACAAACGATAGCATAAATTATATTTGTTAAAAATTTCTTACAGAAACCATTTCATTTATTAACTCCCATGTCGACAGCGAATGACTTTCTACCACTTACAACAAGTAGTCAACAAATTCTAAATAAATTGAAAATCTGCACAATTTTCGACGACAAAAATAAAATTTTTGTGAGTTAAATTAACCCAAGCGGTAACGCTAATTGATGCGAGAATTTAATACGCATCATTCATATTAAAAATGGAATTTTTGTGGCGTATTTTTCAATATTTTTGCGTAAGAATTTCATATCTCTAAATTACTGGAAATCTGTAAGAAATTTTGCAGTACATTTTTATAATGCTTTTGTGAAATTAATTTTTATAAAATTTTTGAAAAAAATAGGTAAAAAAAACCTTGCCCAACTATGTTGGGCAAGGTTTTTTGTATCAATAACTTTTTATAAATGACTAACTATAAGCCAATAAATATTTGTATTACATTGTGGTTATCAATAAACATTAAAGTCCCACAGCGATAGACCATAACCTGTTGCGCGAGTAACACCTAGCATGCGCACATAACGGCCAGTGCCGGTTACGTTAAGATCATCGATATTACCGTCTCCCGTCGTTGTCGAGTAAATATCAGCCCAAGTTACCGCGTCATTAGAGACTTGAATCTTATAAGCCGAAGCGTAGGCACTTTCCCAACTCAGCAGCAATCGAGATACAGCCTGCACCGATCCCAAATCAACATAGATCCATTGATTGTCCAGGAACTGGCTAGCCCATCGTGTATTGGCATTTCCATCAACTGCAAACTGAGCGTCTAAACCAGCCCCCTCAGCAGTTGAAGCTACTGCAGGCTTACCCAGTGCTTTATTGACGTTTGATTGGGTTACGGCAGACCCATAAACTTCAAAATCCCACAGTGAATAACCGTAGCCAGTTCCACGCGTAACACCAAACATCCTTACATAGCGGCCTGTACCAGTCACATTTAATGTTTCTGTACCGCCAACACCGGTTGTAGTTGTATAAATCTGAGACCAGGTTACAGCATCGTTGGATACTTGAATTTGATAGCCTTTACCGTAGGCAGCTTCCCAATTCAAAATAACTCTGCTGATGTTGTACACCGCCTTCAAATCGACATAAATCCACTCCGCGTCAGTCCCCAAGCTAGCCCAGCGGGTTGTCGAATTGCCATCTACCGCAAAGCTTGCAGTCAACAAGGCACTTTCATTAGTTGACGCAACTGCTGCTCCATTCAACGCCAGGTTAGTAGTGCTGACAACGCTAGTGTTGCTCGACGCGCTTTTTGAACTAGGCGCAATTGAGCTGGCTATCAAACTTGAACTGCTCGCGACTGAACTGGCAATCACACTTGAACGACTAGAGGAAGCTGCGCTTATAGATGAATTTGAACTGCTACCATAAACTTCAAAATCCCACAGTGAATAGCCGTAGCCAGTACCACGCGTAATACCGAACATACGCACATAACGGCCGGATCCAGAAACATTTAACGTTTCTTTACCACCTACACCTGTGGTTGTGGAGTAAATTGAAGTCCAATTTACCGCATCATTCGAGGTCTGGATTTGATAGCTTTTTCCGTAGGCAGCTTCCCAATTTAGCACTACCCGACCGATGTTTTTCACCGCACCAAGATCCACGTAAATCCACTGCGCATCTGTTTGAAGGCTTGCCCAACGCGTAGTTGAGTTACCATCTGCTACGAAAATTGCATCCCAGACATTGCTTTCCATTGATGAGGCAACCACAGGCACGTTCAACGCCAAATTAATGGTGCCGACAGAGTTGCTAGTGCTGCTGGTAGTGCTCGATGTAGCTTGTGAGCTGGCAACAGAATTGTTAACAGAGCTACTGCTAACAGAAGTGGCAACACCCGTGTTACATACCACACCGCCCGGGAAGTTAGTGGAAAGCTGCCAACTCGCCTGGCCGGAATAGGTTACAAAAGCAGCCTGATTCGCATTTGCAGGATTGAGAGTAGACGTCCAGGTGCTCCACGCCAGGGGGAACGCACAGCTTGCCGAATTGACACCACTAATTCCTAGCGCTTCTGCTTGGGTAGGTAAGCGCATGGACTGAGAGGTACAGTAGGTTTGCGCAATAGGTTGGGTGTATTGCGCACCTTGGGCATCGGCACCCGTGTAAGTAGTTTCAGCGCGTTGCCAGGTAAGCCCGCTCACATTGTCGCGTACTGTTGAGCTGCTTAATACTGTGTAACGCTCCGCCGCTCCGCCGCACTGAGGCACGTTATAGACCCGGAATTCATACAATGAATAACCATACTGAGTCGCGCGCGCTTGACCAAACATGCGCACATAACGCCCTTGTACTGTTGGGAAGCTCACATTTTCCACTCCTCCCACACCAGTGTTATTGGTAAGGGCGATACTCCAGTTGACGTTGTCATTGGAATATTGGATTTGGTATTTAGTTGCGTAAGCGGCTTCCCAATGCAGGAATACAGTATCGAAGGACTTAACAGCACCCAGATCAATCGCAACCCACGAAGGATCCACGGCGCCTGCTGAAGCCCAGCGAGTTGTAAGATCACCATCGGTTACAAAACCTGCCGCCAATTCCGCACCCTGTGCCGAGCTGGCAGTTGCCGGCTGGTTGAGCGCGAGGTTAATACCGGGCGGAGCAATGGTAAGTGTTGCAGCGGCACTAGTGACAGCACCCGCCGCATTAGTAACCACTACGGTGTAGTTACCAACATTGCTCGGTTGAACTTGAAAAATGCTGTATGACGCGGCATTAGCACCCGGCAAATTCGTACCATTGAGTTGCCATTGATAGGTAAATGGCGAAGAACCTGATACTCCGACCATGAAAGTCGCCGGATTATTCGCTAAGACTGAAAGGCTTATGGGTTGCTGAGCAATACCAGGAGCAACTGCAGCGTTTACTGTCACGACTGCGGCCGCTGAGGTCACCGAATTGACAGGATTAGTGACAACCACAGTAAAGTTTGCGCCGTTATCCGCCGTTGTCAGCACGGGAGTTGCATAAGTAGCATTGGTTGCGCCAGCAATGGCGGTACCATTCTTTCTCCATTGATAGGTCAGTGTTGGCGAGCCTGTTGCCACTACCGATAATTGCAGCGTCTGCCCGGCGAACCCAGTTTGACTCTGTGGTTGTGTGGTAATAACCGCATTTGCCGCAGCCTGCACAGTAAGAACGGCAGGGTTAGAGGTTGAACGGCCCAAGCTATCGGTAACAGTTACCGTGAAGCTAGTGTTGTTATCAGCCAAGGTCGTCGCCGGCGTAGTATAAGTAGAACTGGTTGCGCCGTTAATTGCGGTATTGTTTTTATACCATTGGAAGGTCAATGCCGCGTTACCACCGGTAGCCGTTACACTGAATGTCGCTGATTGACCGACTGTCACAGCAGTACTGGCTGGCGGTATGATTAAAGCAGGCACTACTGACGATGACAGATAAGAAGGAACTGCCTGAATAGTGTAAGTTGCCGTGCCTGTTGCCAACCCGGGAGCTGTAGCAGTAATGGTGACGTTACCTGTAGCAAACTGGCTCAGCAGTGCAATCTTGGTCAGACCGCCCTCGAATTGCAATTCCGGATCACCGGGAGCGTGATAGTTTTTCGCCGCATGACCTGCAGAGGTGGAATAGGCATCGCTACCAGCCTGCACGTACTGTTCAGTACCGCCCAGATAAGTCGCGGGACCACTGACAGAAAAGGTAACTTTGTCAGAAGCAGTAGGCACCCAATTGCCATTAGCATCTTGCACCTGAGCCACAACGAAAGCTGCGTCCGAACCATTGGCCGTAACCGCAAAGCTTGTTCCATCTGGTCGCTTCACGGCGGGTACAACTGACAATACTATTTTACTACCAGCACCAGCGGTGGTTTGTTTATCCGATGCAAGCACGGTTCCAAACTGATCTAGACAGTCTGCCTGCACAGTACCGGAAGCCCAGTTCACCATCCAGGATGTTTGGAAAGGTATTAAGGAGGTGCTTTGCGTCAAATTACTACTGGTGTTTGACTGCCAGCTGTTAGGGGTTTTGATTGCACCTTGCTGAACGCCATTAATCATCAGGCGAACCGATGGACAGTTACTGAAAGCGCTCACTTGAATAGGTGCAGCTGCCTGATAAGCGCGATTCCAATGATGCGCCAGGTGCACAATAGGTTTGACCGTAAAAGGTGTCCAAGCCGCTTGATAAACGTAATACAACAGCTTCGGAAAGCGGTTCTGATCAACCATAGATGCGCCGAGAGAACGAACGTTGTTTTGGTAGAAGTCCGCTTGAGACGTATTTAAATACTGCTGATATTCCGCGAAAAGCCCTGTTTCACCGGGGGTATCGGCAAAATACCACTGCGCCATACCAAAGGCGTTAGCTTGCTGGCTTTTGCGCCAATCGTCAACAAAGGGCGCTACAAACGCAAGTTCATAATCGTAGGCTAAACCGCGCGCGCTACCATTACCCCAATATTCAGATCCCCAAGCAGGGTTATTCGGGAATTGTTGTTTAATACCAACTTCGCAACCTTCAAGGGTACAGCCCAAGAGATAGCCGTTTACCGGATCTGGCGTCCGATCTGCTGCAACGCGTGTATTGATCGGATCCCACATATTGTTGACCGCCAAGAGCGCAATCCCAACGGATTCGATCATAGTGCCATTATTCGACTCCCAGGCAAGCACAGATGGATGGCTGCGATCGCGAATAACCATATCCCGGTGCAGTTCTTTCTTGAGGACCTCATCGTCAGGTTTTGGTGTAGCAAACCCATTCTCACCATCACCACTTGGCTGCACAACCATAACGCCGTAAGCATCTGCTGCGTCGAGGAATTCTTCACTAGACGTGGAATGACCAGGGCGCCAAATATTTCCGCCACCCGCTGCAAATAATTCAAGATCGCGCCATTGCTGCTCTTCAGGAACAGAGGAACCCAGACCAGGATAATCATAGCGCCCGGAACCACCTGATAAATACATAGCGTGGCCGTTAAAGTAAGGATAATTGTGATCCCACGTGATTAAACGTATACCTAGCGGGCTTTGCGCCGAATCAACCACTACACCATTCACACTGACAATGTGATAAACCCGGTACATATAAGGCTTGCCGAAAGTACTGGCATTTGGATACCACAGAGTTGGATTATTCACCGTAATCTGTTGATCAAACATCGGAGCCGCGGTGGACGGGAAAGTGCTTGGGGTCATTGCCGGCACTGTCTGGGTTACCGACGGTGCGGTGGCTACTACGTTACCGACGGCATCGACGATCTGGGTAGTCAAGGTAACCTGTTGCGATGTTGTGGTTTCGTTTAGAACGTTAGTCTGCACCCTGACAACGGCCGAGCTCGCCTTAGCGGTACTCGTGGTCGATGGAACCTCGGATAGAGTTGCCACATAGGTACCCCAAGTTTTCTGGTTGGAGTAGATATTGCGCGGGATGTGTATTTTGTTGCTAATGATCATATTGGCTGGACGAAACAGTCCTGCCTCTGACTGACCAAAGCGGAAGGCGCCAGAAAAGGAAGGCGATAGATACCATGACGCATTTTTGGACACACTTACCGCGAGTACGTTAGCGGTACCGTCGGTATGGACAAAAGGAGTCAAATCGACGACAAAAGGAATAAATCCGATCACATGTGAGGCTTTTGCATCGGCCGAAATAGCGCTGATACCAGGGAGAAGGGTTCCATTGATATAGACCTGCGCGCCTGTATGGGCACCCTCAAATTCAACCATAATTTTATTGTTTGCATACTGGGCACCGAGCGTAAAGTGCAAGCGATACCAGTTAGAGCTTCCATCCAGCTCACCCTCACCACCACCCGACGCAGCATTGAGAAATGTGGTCAGATAATTTGCGCCATGGGGGATGCCTACCGACGTCCAACTCGAGTCATTGAAGGTAGTAGTTGCGAATGCTGGAGAATCTTGCCCTTTGAGATACAGCCATTGGCTCTGACCGGGCATGCCTGCGGACAAATTGATAGTTATGCGCTGCGACGGTGGCAGCGAGGTTTCTACCTGCTGCGCAACTGCAATACCTGAACACACCGCCGCTAAAGTTAGCGTGACCGCCATCAGCCCCTGCAAATATTTACTGCAGCCAGGCGAACGCTTGATGATTATTTTTGCCAAGTTTTTCACAAAATAGAGTGCACCAGCCCCTCGATTCAGAGTCGAATAAGTTTTCATGTCGATAACCTTCGTTTTTTATTAATTATTAAAGACGTTATATCCAAACAGCGTCATATCCAAAAGAATAAGAAGTGACAGTTGTTCGGCTCAGACTGATATGCATACAGGAGGACGCACGTTGGTTTAAGTTATTATTAAAAACCATTGGCATTATTGAACAACAAAATATGCAAAGTCGTTCGAATGGGCGGACACGGCAGAAAAAAAGCGTTTGCTTAAAAAAAACCACTCATACAAACCCCACAAAAACGGACTTAGCTAGCAAAATTGCAGCAAATAATGAGATTGTTACAAATGGAAATTACGATAGTGAAGTGACCCCACATAAAAATCTAAACGATGGAGCCTTAATTCTTAGTGAAAAAATGTAACTTATATTTGTAAATTCCACTCGTCCACGCAAAAAATTACAACCGAGCTGTTTATAACTCATCCGAAATGCATCGATAAATGCTTGATACAGCCAGCAACAAAATGCTTTAAGTGTGGAGCGTGCCACAACTAATTAGCAGCAAGTGAATCAGGCCAATGTAGGTGATGCGCGCTGGTACCGCTCAATTTCTACATGAGCATGAACGGTAAATAAATTTGCCGCACGGCTGTGCTGGGTCAATGCATCCGCAGCCAATAGCACCACGCCTGCGGTCCAAGTAGTTTTTTCTTTTGGCCAAATAACTTGGTTGTGGAAGTTGTAACCAGTCCAATAACCGCCATCATCATCCATAAATTGGTGCAGCCAGCTAAATAAACTTAATGCTTTTGCATGTTCATCCGCAGCAAGGAGCGCGAGTGTTAATTCACAGGATTCTGCAACCGTTACCCAAGGCTGATCACTCACACAACGACAGCCAATATTATTTTCTACAAACGTTTCCCAGCGCGCGTTAACGAGTTGGCGCGCCACTTTACCTTGCACAACCCCCGTAAGGATAGGGTAAAACCAATCCATAGAAAAACGCGCTTTACTTTCCCAAGTGCGATCAAAACATTCGGGATGGTGGCGCAATGTATTACCTAAACGCGCATACGCGTGCTGCCACGTAGTACAATCCTGATTGAGTTGGCGTGCGCACAAAATTGCACATTGCAAGCTCTTATAAATGGAGGCACATGCAGTGACCAGTGCATCTTTTTTAGCGCTGCCATCTTCAGCAACGGCCCAGTAAATTTCGCCCGTGGAGGATTGGTAATGCAGCACAAAATTAATAGCTTTTTTGACCGCAGGGAAAAACTCCCGAAGAAAAGAATAATCTTCAGTCGCTAAAAAATAATGCCATACGCCAGTAGCAATATAAGCGACAAAATTGGTTTCACGATGATTTTTATCGACAGTTTCTTTTTCAACAACTTCTGTATTGACAACTTCTTTCTCTGCAGCAGAACCGCTAAAATAATTAGCCCACCAACTACCATCAGCCAATTGTTCTTTCACTAACCAGGTGTAGGCGTGTTTAGCTGCCGCATATTCTCCTGCCACTGTTAAACCCATTGCCGCTTCAATATGATCCCACGGATCTGTCTTACCATCTTTAAACCAGGGAATACAACCATTGGGCAATTGGGTTTGCAAAATAAAATTAACTGTCGGACGCAACAAACTTTCAGGATAAAATCCTTTAGAAAGCAACAAATTTTTCATTAGGATTTTCTCTGTGCAAATTTTTCTTGTTTTTTAAAATACATTACGACACTTTTTCCCATGATTGGATTTAACCATTTTTCAAGGGCTTGGGTGAGCCAAGGGCGGCGCATTAAATCCCACACCAATAAGCGGTGGTAAAGTTTAATAATGCATGATTTATCTTGAGATTTCCAGCATAAACATTTTAACCACCAAAAAGGAACGTGTAACGCATGCGCCCAATGGCGCGCAGTAAAAATAAAATCCAGTGTTTCAATATCGCGGCGTAATGCGTGCGCATTAAAAATACGAATATGGCCACCTTCATTTTGATGATAGGCCGCACTTAACCACCAACAAATTCTTTCCGGCCAGGCCCGCGGTACTGATACTGCAAAAATACCATCTGACTTTAACACACGGTTTATTTCGCGCAACACGCCCTGATAATTCTCAATGTGCTCCAATACTTCACTGCAAATAATTTTGTCGATAGTCGCATCGCCAAAAGGTAAACAGGTAGCATCCGCTTGCTGCAGAAAAAATTGTTTAGTCGCATACTCTTGCGCAAACGGCTTAAAGCGCTCTTGCGCAATGGTTAAATCTCTATGCGATAAATCTACACCTATTGCAATTACGTCCGCCTGCAAATAAGCATTGATAACATGACGCCCTTCACCGCAACCTAGGTCAAGCACTATATCGCCATCATACAGAGGGAATTTTTTAAAATTAATGGTTAGCATTTTGTATTTCTGAATTATTGATGCAACCGCGATAATAGGTGATGAGCTGTTCCGCCACAACCCGCCACGATAAATGCTGCAGGCTATGCACACGACCGGCAAGGCTTAATTGCGCACAGCAGTCATCATCCGATAATAATTTTTTAAGCGCCGCCGTCATTTCGGTTACATCACCCGCCTTCACTATGTACGCTGCATTACCAACCACCTCTGGTAAAGCGCCACCATCGCTGCAAATTAATGGTGTACCGCAAGCAAGTGCCTCACCCGCAGGCAAACCAAACCCCTCATAAAGCGAAGGCACAACTGCAAATTTTGCTGCCGCATACTCTTGCACCAACTGCGCATTACTAATACCTGAAATAAATTCAACGCAACTTTCAAGTTGAAGATTTCTCAATTCAGTTTCGGTAACACCACCTGTTTTTAGTTTACCCACCACCACCAATTTCACTTGCGGGAATTCTCCGCGAACTAGCGCCAGTGCATTTAATAAAACACTTAAGCCTTTTATCGGTTGATCGGAAGATGCTGTAGTAAGAATACGCCAGGGGTCGCGAGAAATATTTTGTTGCGGCTGAAATATTTCGGTGTCTATACCATTAGGAATAATGGTAATTTTTTCAGCAGGGCGATTAAAAGCAACCATAATATCCAATTGTGACTGCCTGGAAACCGTGATGATATGTGCAAGTTTTTGCACAACTTTTTTCTGCATAGTCAAAAAACTGTACCAGCGTTTAATTAACCACCGATGACCTTTTGTGGGTGCAGCATTTAAAGCCAGATCACGATCCTGTGTAATGGGATGATGAACCGTAGCAATAACGGTGTAATTCAATTTTTGTAATTGCAACAAACCGTAGCATAGGCTTTGGTTGTCATGAACTATGTCGCACTGCAATTTATGCTGTTTAAAGTATTTAATTACGCGCCGACCAAAAGTATACGGCTCACCAAAACCGCCACTTAATTTGCTCCACCATTCATAAACATCTGCATAAGAAAATAAATGTTTAAAACGCAAGGCACGAGTAGGATGTTTTACCGCGTACAAATCTAAACTCGGCAAGGCAATTAAATTAACGCGCGCATCTAATTCCGGGTAAGGCGGGCCAGACATAACATCCACATTGTGACCTAACTCCACCAGAGCTTTGCTCAGGTAATGCAAATAAATACCCTGCCCGCCCACATGCGGATGGCTGCGATAACCTAATAATACAATGCGTAAACCATTGGTGATTTGCGTTGTCTGAGCCTTAGCACTGGGGTTTATAGAACTGGGAACGGGGAAATAAGACATGTTTCTTCGGCAATTAGAATTTGATGCTTAATTTACCATAGTTAGCAGAAAGTTAGACGACAAGAACCTCTGCATCGCTTATTTGATGAACCGCCCACTTTAGGCATTTAGTAGGTGCTAATTAGATTAGCGAAGATTATGATGCAAACATTGCAGAATAAATCTGAGCTAGTCAACTTAACTTAACAATCACTTTAACTTAATAGCCACTTTAACTTAGCACTCACCTTAACTTAACAGTCGCTTTAATTTAATAGCCAAAAAAGGAAAAATCCATGAAAAAAATATTAATCCTTGTTGGAATCATGTTGGTATCAATATCAGCATTTGCTGAAACCAAACCGAGTGATGCATCACTTGATGAATTACTAACCATCACGGATTCACAAAAATTAATTGATGGTATGTGGCCACAAATGGATGCCATGCTTAAAAATTCAGCTAAACAAGCTCTAGGCGAAATCGTTCTGAACGAGGAACAACAAAAAATTTCCGATAATACACATGCAAAAATGACAACCATGTTTAAAGAAGAATTCGCCTACGAAAAAATGAAACCTATGATTATAAAAATTTATAAAGAGTCTTTCTCTCAAGATGAAATTGACGGCATGATTAGCTTTTATAAAAGCAAAGCGGGCAAAGCTGTTATCAAAAAAATGCCTGTAGTAATGCAATCCACCTCGGAAAATGTGCAAGCACAAATGTCACAAATCACTCCTAAACTTCTGAAAATCCAACAAGACTCTGTCGCTGAAATTAAAGCAAATGCTACATCAGCCTCTACAAAATAATATCTAGAGATCCACAAAAAAAATAGCCGATAAACATTAGCCGACAAAAAAAGTCGGCTAATGTTAGCTACCCCCAAAACTTACCTGATTATTGGTCATCTACATTCTTTTTCCGCTGCGCACGCGGGTGGGCACTGTCATATACTTTAGCTAGATGTTGAAAATCCAGATGGGTGTATATCTGCGTGGTAGAAATATTGGCGTGACCGAGCATCTCTTGCACTAAACGCAAATCACTGCTGGACTCCAGCATATGGCTGGCAAAAGAGTGACGCAACATGTGCGGATGAACAGGCGTATCCATGCCCTGCCTGATGCTGAGTTGCTGCATCCGTAATTGCACGGCGCGGTGAGTAATACGTGTGCCACGCTGGGTAATGAATAAGGCAGCATTTTCAGTTTTTAAATATAATTTTCGCTGGGGCAACCAGGCTTTAATTGCCGTAATAGCGTGACTACCAATAGGCAATACCCGCGTTTTATTTCCTTTGCCAGTAACAGTTACCAGTGCGTCATTTAAATCTATATCCAATATATTTAAGCCCACCGCCTCAGCCAACCGCAAGCCGGATGAATATATTAATTCCAAAAGTGCACGATCGCGCAGCGCTAAAACAGAATCGCCTTTGATAGAAACAAATTGTGCTGCCTGATCAACATCTAACGTTTTGGGTAATTTTTTAGGAGATTTTGGTGCTTGTATCGCATCGGCGGGGTTATTTGTCATCCAGGCATTGCGAATCGCAAATTCAAAAAAACTGCGCAGCGCAGACAGCCAACGCGACAAACTTTTACCACCCAATCCCTTACGATGGAAATGCGCTACCATCTGGCGAATATGCTGAACTTTAATCGTATTGAGTTGCGTTAAGGAATAGGTGGTGCAGTATTGGATAAATTTTTCAAGGTCACGCTTGTAGTTAGTTTGGGTATGGATGGAAAGTTGTTTTTCTGTCGTGATGTAAATAATGAAAGACTTTAATTCTTGATTAAACAACGAAACATTTTCAATCTCGTCATCGTTTTTCTCAATTGCTTTATCGTTCATTTTTTACCTACCCATTTTTTCTACCTATGTCATTTGGAGAATGCAATTTAGATAAAGGCGAGCACCTACCTCGCCTACAAGCTCACAATTTATCTTGGCAAATGTTTCGGTAAAATGCGGTTTAACACTTCAGCGATGTAGCCCAAAAATAGAGTGCCCATACTGGAACGATAATAATGTGGGTCGCGGTTACCTATGGCAAGCATGCCAAACACAGCACCGTGCACTAATGGCACCGTGGCAACTGAGCCGATTTCGTTCGCAAATTTACCAAATAAAAATTGCATTTCTTTTTGGTTAAGTGTGCCGCACACAGCGCGATTGTTTTTGAGCAGAGTGCCTATATGCTGACGCGCTTCGGAAAGCGGAACTACGTGAGCCTGACTGCTGGGAATTTTGTCAATGTTGCCGAACAAATACAATGTAGTGAATTGAATATTGAATTCCTTATCGAAGCAATAAAATAATGCGTCGATAATATCACCCATGTCCTGCCCTTCTACCAGCGTTAACACCAGGCGTTTGGTTTTATCAAATAATTTATCGTTTTCGCGTGCGTTATCTAATAATTTACTGAGGCGATGACGCATGTCCATATTGCGCTCGCGCAGCACCGCGACTTGACGTTCAATAAGCGAGACTGCACCACCACTTTCATGCGGCAACGATAATTCAGTGAGTAGATCTTGATGTGCTTCAAAAAAATGTGGGTTCTCTTGCAAAAAAGCCGCTACATGTTCAGGGTCTAATGGGTCTGCAAGAGTTCGCGTTTTATTTTCATTCATTAAATATTTACCTGCCCGTGAAAAACTGTAGTTGCCGGCCCCGTCATAATAACGGGGTGCCCGGCGCCCGCCCAGCTAATATGCAAACTTCCGCCGGTTAAATTGATTGTTACAAATTCATTTAATAAATTGCGCAAGCGCCCCGCAACAACCGCAGCGCATGCCCCAGTACCGCACGCCAGGGTTTCACCAGCGCTGCGTTCAAATACGCGTAAATTAATTTCCGTTGGTGAAATAATCTGCATAAAACCCACGTTAACCCGTTGCGGAAAACGCGGATGGTATTCGATTAAGGGACCAAGCATTTCTACCGGTGCGATTTTAACATCATCTACCAAAGTGACTGCATGGGGGTTACCCATAGACACTGCCGAAATTTCTACTGCTTGATCACCAACAGTTAACCAATAAGTGGCCGCCTGACTGTCTGCAGTAAAAGGAATTTCGTTGGGTGCCAGACGCGGGATACCCATATTAACGCTGACATCTCCATTACTGGCAACAGTGAGCTCAAGATTGCCGCCAGCAGTTTCTACTTTAATAATATTTTTGCCCGTGAGCCTACGCTCGCGTACAAATACTGCAAAACAACGCGCACCGTTGCCACAGTTTTCAACTTCGCTACCATCGCAATTAAAAATTCTATAACGAAAATCCATTTCTGGACTTTCCGGATGCTCAACCAACAATAATTGATCACAACCAATACCAAAATGGCGATCCGATAGTTGACGAATTTTTTCAGGTGTTAGCCGCACGGTTTGGCTGATACCATCAATGACGATGAAATCATTACCAAGGCCATGCATTTTGCTAAAACGTAGGCGCATGTTATTCCCAATAAAAAAGTTTTCTCAATAAAAATCTATTCTGGCAACACCGCTTCGCCACGCAACATATCATCAATAGTTTCGCGCGCACGCACCAAATGCATTTCATCGCCATCCACAATGACTTCTGCAGCACGACCGCGAGTATTGTAATTGGAGCTCATACTGAAACCATAAGCACCCGCTGACATTACCGCTAAATAGTCGCCCGGTTCAATAGCTAATTGACGGTCTTTGCCCAGAAAGTCGCCGGTTTCACAAATGGGGCCAACAAGATCCCATTCTTTACTAACCGAGGCGCGCGGTTTAAGTGGGCGAATGTCCTGCCATGCTTGATAAAGCGCGGGGCGAATAAGATCGTTCATGGCTGCGTCGATAATTGCAAAATTTTTGTGCTCTGTGGGTTTTAAAAACATCACTTGAGTCAACAACACACCGGCATTAGCCGATATAGAACGGCCCGGCTCGAACATTAAACTCAAGGCTCGATCACCTAATTTTTCTTTAATCGCCGCCATGTATGTGGCAACGGGCGGCGGTGTTTCGTCGCTATAAGTGACACCAAGGCCACCACCCAAATCTAAATGCGAAATGCTGATGCCAACCGCTGCCAACTGATCGATCAATACCAATAGACGATCAAGCGCATCTAAAAATGGCGTGAGTTGCGTGAGCTGTGAGCCAATATGACAATCCAAACCTTTGATAGCAAGACTTGGCAATTGGCTAGCACGCTGATAAACCGCAGGTGCACGCTCAATAGCAACACCAAATTTGTTTTCTTTTAAGCCAGTGGAAATATAGGGATGGGTATTTGCGTCCACATCCGGATTTACCCGCAGCGATATATGGGCAACCTTACCTTTTTCTGCAGCAACTGTTGCGAGCAATTCCAATTCAGCTTCTGATTCAACATTGAAACAGAAAATACCAACGTCTAATGCACGCGCCATTTCCACAGCCGTTTTACCCACACCCGAAAACACAATACGCTCAGGTTTACCACCAGCGCGCAATACGCGCTCTAATTCGCCGCCAGAAACAATATCAAAACCTGCACCGAGTTTCGCCAGCAAATTTAAAATAGCCAAGTTAGAGTTAGCTTTAATCGCGTAGCAAATCATGCCAGGGTGCGAGCCCAAAGCTTGCGCATAATCCAAATAATGTTGCGTAAATGCTGCGCGGCTGTATACATAAGCGGGGGTGCCAAAACGTTCAGCGACTGCCGCTAATGGCAGATCTTCTACGTAGAGCTGGCCATTGCGTTGGTTAAAATGTTGCATAAAAACTCAATCTCGTTTAGCTATAAAATGTTAGCGGGCAGTACTTGCGGATACAGAACTCGCTGTCGTCGATTGAACGGTTAGGGCATCCGAAGTTGCATTCGCCGATACTGAAATTGCACTAGCTGAGACTGAACTAGCCGATGCAGAAGAAACGTTTTGTTTTTTTACTTTATCAGTTTGCTTGGATAACCCAGCTGCGGATGGCGCAGCCCCCGGCAAATAAAGAGGACCCGTTTGGCCGCACCCAGCCACGCACAAGATCCCGACACAAAAGCCACAAACTACACGAAGAGATGCTTTTTTCATGCACACGATCCTTTAGCCCTTTTTGGGAGATTTAAATGATGTGTCAGTATAACGCCAATCAGCGATGGCGGCTATTCAGAGAAAGAGTCAAATGCGATTATTGTACAAGATCAGCATCATTTTTTAGCTGTTGTGCAATACGATATTCAGAAGGGGTAGTGCCAACAATTTTTTTGAAAAAGGTGTTAAACACGGATTTACTGTTAAAGCCGACATCAAGATAAATATCGGTGATAGTTTTTGTTTTTTGGGCAGGATCTATTAACATCACTTGCGCCTCTTCAATACGATAGTTGTTAATAAACTCATAAAAATTATTATCAAAATGGCGATTGATAATCATTGATAAATCTTTGCTGGACATCGTTAGCTTTTCAGCCAACATATCGAGAGTGAGATCTGGAAATAAATAAGGTTTTTGATTGCGCATAACACTATCGATTTTTTCGGCAAAATCAGGATAGGGAATTTTTTCTTGTGCTGGCTTTTTAAGTAGCTCCGGCTCTTTATCCTTCTTTTGTTTAACCGCCTCAAAATTGGCAAAATAGCGCATACTGGTAAACACTAACGCACATACCAAAACGAATAGTGCGTAATACCCACTCAATCCCATCAACTCAAAAACACCAAAGTCGTAATGCTGAACATCAAAGTTTGTGTGAACCGCAATCATTTTTGAAAGACTCAAAAGCGCCTCCATCAGCGTGACCGTTAAAAAGCCAATCACTAAAATTTTAAGCCAAAGAATATCAATTTTTTCAATATTGGAATGCGTTGCCTTGAGAATATCCTTGTATTTTAAAATTAATTGAAAGCTGGCAGCACAATAAATTACACGCAATATTTTACAGAGAAAATCAGCATTGACATATTGCACACTATAGACAAAAGTTTCCGTAGTAATCATTTGAATACGTTCGCTTAGTGGAAAGCGGTAATAAACTGCTGCCATAAACAATGCAAAAATGGTAAGCGGCAATAAATGCAAGGCGTCTTTTTTGCGCAAATGAAAGTCGCGAAACACCAGGGACTTCACATAAAAATATAGCAAGGCTGCATCAAGGTAATAGGCGAAGCCACCCGCGAAAATAATCTGCGGAAAATTTTCACGCACTTTCACTTTAAATACCGCGCCCCACAGAATTAATTCATGGAACGGAATAAAAGCATGAGCAATCAAAAACGCGGCGAGGAAATAGTTACATGTATTTTTAGGTGGATTAGTCGCAACAAGGAGTACAGCAAAACATAGACACAACAACGCAGTCATTAACAATATAACATCATGAAAATTAAACACTACTTGCGCCATCGTTATTTCTCTCCGCCACTGGATGCAACATTCCGTTTAATCATCAAACTCAAACTCTAAATTGCCGCAAACGGGTTATTTTATTGTTATTAATTATATTGTCATTTTGAGCTATGCTTCGGCTCGGCTTCAGAATGGCAGCCTGCGAAAAGCAGAGGCAGGATACTAGCTTAGTTACCTAGCTAATGAAAAGACTTGTCATTAGTTGACGTATGTGTGCCCCAGCCAATTAATTTAGATATGTTTTAATTTGTCGCGAATTAACTCCTGATAGCCGTCACGATAGCCTGAATAATACAGCACAAACCCCGAAGCCAATAAACGTCGATTGCTGCAACATTTATTGCTACCCTTATTACCCAACTCAGCCATGCTTTCAGAGGGTACCGATATTACCACACCCAGTTGCTGCGCAAGCCAGGTCACCACTTCCGCCATGGATGCCGGGGCGCTGTCGCTGGCGATATAAACTGCATCAAGTGTCTGTTGCAAACCCACTAAATGCGCAATGACTGCAGCGCAATCATCGACGTGGATACGATTCGTCATTTGCAATGAAAGCTGCGCACGCCCCTGCAATACCTGATCAAGTAAACGGTAGCGACCAGGCCCATAAATCCCGCTAAAACGCACAACTGTACTGTCAAAGCCGCCATCAAGAATGACTTGTTCCGCTTCCAGTAAACGTTTACCGCTAAAGCTGTCGGGCTCCGTAGGGGAGTTTTCATCCACCCAGCCGCCATCATTCTGACCATACACACCGGTGCTGGATACAAATACTAGTAACCGCGGCTTACGCTGATGTGCCTTAAGGCTAGCGGTAAGATTTTTACAGGTTTGCACATAAGCCTGCGCATAACCGGCATCTGTAGCTTCGCTCGGCGTCATAGTAACGAGGATAACATCGAAAGCACTTTGCTTTAGGATGGAATCAAGTTGCTGCGGATCTGTCACATCACATGTCTGATAACGCAAATAAGTGGTATTGGCAGGGGGGTTGCGGCGCAAACCAGTTACCACAAAAGAATCTGGCAATATTTTAGCGAAACGCGTTCCAATATCGCCACACCCAACTATTAAAACTTGCTCTTTTGATAGACTTTGACTATTAACTGTCATATAAATAGCTTACCTTTCCGTTGGAAATATTTTTATTTTGGAGTACTCATGACTCTCACCGAACTTCGCTACATAGTTACACTCGCACAAGAACAGCATTTTGGCCGCGCCGCCGAACGCTGCTTTGTTAGCCAACCTACACTCAGTATTGCGGTTAAAAAACTGGAGGATGAATTAGACGTTGCGCTGTTTGAGCGTACCAAATCGCGCGTACAGCCCACGCCACTCGGCGAGCAAATTGTCGCACAAGCCCATCTCGTATTGGAGCAAACCGCGACCATTAAAGACATGGCCAATGCCGGCAAAGATCAACTCAGCAGCCCACTTGCCGTGGGTGCAATTTTCACTATTGGCCCGTATTTACTGCCGCAGTTTATACCGCATTTACAGAAATTGGCGAGCAAGATGCCGCTCTATGTCGAAGATGGTTACACTCACAACTTGCGCAAAAAACTGCGTAATGGCGAACTGGATGTCATTATCGTCGCCCTGCCCTTTAGTGAACCGGATGTCGTTACCCAAGCACTTTACGATGAGCCTTTTGTCGTACTAATGCCGCACGATCACCCACTCACCGCTAAAACTGCTATTGATCCCGCGGAACTCGGTGGCGAAAAAATGTTACTGCTTGGCCAAGGCCACTGCTTTCGCGACCAGGTACTTACTACTTGCCCTAGTATCCAGCATTCAGGTGATAGTGCCTTCAACAATATACGCACCGCCGCCGAAGGCAGCTCGCTGGAAACTCTACGCCACATGGTAGCGTCAGGATTGGGCATCACCATTTTGCCGGAATCTGCAGCCATGAGTAATATTTACAGCTCTAACTTACTGGTGACACGCCCTTTCATTGCGCCCGCACCAAGTCGCACTGTTGCGCTTGCGTGGCGTGCCAGCTTTCCGCGACATAAAGCGATAGATGCATTAAGGAAATCAATTCAGATGGCGCGACAGGGCTAACAACATAAGCTGAGATACATGCTTAATCATTCTGCAACGGATGCAGCCCACAAAAAATATTGCTTTTTATTATGCAAAATAAAAAGCAACGCTGCGGAAGCCAAAAGGAAACCATGTCAAATATATTATCAAATACATTCAACCAATTTTTTTCTTCTGAAAAATCCAGCGGACTGTTGTTGATTGCTTGCACGCTAGTATCTATAGCGCTGGCAAATTCTGCAATTGGATTACATTATTTGAATTTTTGGCATAGGGACATTGCAGGATTGAGTATTGAACATTGGGTTAACGATGGGCTTATGACAATCTTTTTTTTGCTGATAGGTTTAGAGCTTGAGCGCGAGCTGTATGTAGGCGAACTATCGCAATTTAAAAATGCACTGCTGCCGATTATTGCCGCTATAGGTGGAATAATTTTCCCCGCACTAATTCATTTTATTTTTAACCACGGCACTCCTACGCAAAATGGCATTGGCATTCCCATGGCAACGGACATTGCTTTTGCACTGGGTGTTTTGGCTATTTTAGGTAACCGAATTCCAGCATCGCTAAAAATATTTGTTGTAGCTTTTGCTGTTATCGATGACTTGGGCGCAATTATTATTATCGCCGTATTTTACACATCGCAATTGTCTATCAACTATCTCTTCAGTGCTTTGGTAGTTTGGATTTTGTTAATAGTTTTAAACCGTCGCTTTCACGTTATATCACTTGCGCCTTACGTGCTGGGAGGCGCGCTCATGTGGTTTTTTATGCTGAAGTCCGGCATTCACGCTACAGTTGCAGGTGTTATGCTCGCATTCGCCATTCCATTTTCGACAAAAAACGATGACGAAAAATCACCCTCTCACCGGCTTGAACATTTTTTACATAAACCAGTGGCTTTTCTAATTTTGCCAGTTTTTGCCTTGGCCAATACCGGCATATTGGTGGGAACCGATTGGCTGCAAAGTTTAGCTAATATCAACAGCATTGGCATTATTATTGGATTGGTTGTGGGCAAGCCTTTAGGCGTTGGCTTGCTGTGTTTTGTTGCTGTATTAACCGGGGTTTGTCGCCTACCATCTGACTTACAATGGCCACATATAGTCGGCGCAGGATTGCTTGGAGGAATTGGTTTCACCATGTCAATTTTTATCACTAATCTCGCTTTTGTAGGAAACAATGAGTTGGTCAATGGGGCAAAAATGGCAATACTGTTAGCCTCGCTGGCGGCAGGAATAACTGGGTTTCTATGGCTGAAATATGCAACCAAATCGACAGTGAACCCAAGCTCTTAATTACACCGCGGCAAGTGTTAATAAATTAAAAAAATCCTTTACTGCTCAACCACGGGCGTTGACTTCACTAATTAGCTGCGCAATAAGGGTGCAAACAACCCGTAACGCCAATTGCGCGCTGCCATTACCACAGTGACACCATTGCGCTGTTCGAAAGGTAAGGCAGCATCGTCATTATTAAGATCATCAAACTCACGCGCGAGTTTTTTTAGTTTGCGCTGAAATTCGCCGCTGCTTTGTTTTGATAGCATCCCATTTAACACAATCAGGCATTCATCTTCATTTTTGAATTGTGTTGCGAAATATTCTTGCGCAATTTTTTCTTGAAAGAACTGTTGAATGGGGCCGTTATCGCGCCAACTAAAATTGGTAGCGACCAATAGCTTTATTTTATTTTTTGGTAACAGCTCAATGATTTTTAATTTATCCAGGCGTGCGAGTTTTTGAATACATTCATTTTCGCTGAAGCTGTAAAGCGTAATAATATCTTGCATCGTCCAACGGTTAAGTACCAACACCGTCATTAATAACAACACCAAATCCTGTGCGATTTCTTGCTCTTGCTCTACAGTTAGATGCTTCAGGCGTGGCTGCAGCTCATTCATCATTTGCACTAAGTCAGATATTTCTAACTCCATAATTTGGCAGATCTGCTCCAGACGCTGAAGTGAAATAGTCTGTTCGGAAAAAAGCCGTTTTACGCTAGCTTCGGCGACACCCAAGCTGCTTGCGACATCTGCATAAGTTAAACCGTGAGCCTTTAAAGCCTTTTTTAGTGTGCTTAACAGAGGGCTGATTTGTGCCATAAATTCCTCATAGGTATCAATATACGCAACCAATAAACCACTTTAACGCTACTTTAATAAAATAAGTAGCATAATTTATTAGGGCTAGGCATTCTGGTCGCGTCATTTACCCAAGGAGATAAATCGCCATGCAACAACTGTTTAAAATTAAAGGCTTTCTGCCTTACATCATCGTGTTATTCGTCAATGCATTTGTAGATCTTGGCCATAAGATTGTTATCCAAAATACTATTTTTAAAATGTATGACGGCCAAACCCAAATTATTTTAACCGCAGTGGTCAATGCACTTATTCTCATTCCATTTATTTTATTATTTTCCCCCTCCGGTTTTATTTCTGACAAATACCCTAAGCAACAAGTGATGCGCTACAGCGCATGGGCAGCATTGATTGCAGTATTATTCATTACGCTGGCTTACTATCAAGGTTGGTTCTGGTTTGCGTTTGCCATGACCTTGGCATTAGGAATTCAAGCCGCCATTTATTCACCCGCTAAATATGGTTATATCCGCGAGCTAGTGGGCGACCAACATCTCGCTGGCGCGAATGGCATTGTGCAAGCAATTACCATTGTCGCAATTTTAGGTGGCACCTTTGTTTTTTCTGCTTTTTTTGAAAAATTTCTAACGGGCATTAACCTCACCAGTGAGGCCACCATCCTGCGCAACATTGCGCCACTGGGCTGGATTTTAGTGGGCGTAACTATCATAGAGTTATGGATGGTTTACCAATTACCAGCCAAACGTGGGCTTGATGCCGGCAAACATTTTTCATCGGCAGATTTTTTAAAAGGCAACTATCTTAAACAAAACTTAAAAACCATTTCCGACAAACGCGTGATTTGGTTATCCATTATTGGTTTAACCATGTTTTGGGCAATCGCCCAAGTGGTATTCGCGTCATTCCCTGCATTTGCAAAAGAAGTGTTACATGAAACAGATACCCGCGTTATTCAAGGCATTATTGCTTGTACTGGGTTGGGTATTATTGTGGGTTCACTCCTTGCAGGTAAAGTGTCTAAAAATTATATCGAGCTCGGTTTAATTCCTGTCGGCGCACTTGGTTTCGCGTTGTTATTAGGCGTTATGCCTGCATTAGATTCGCGCCTCAGCATGGCACTCACATTCGCCGCGCTCGGATTTTTAGGCGGACTTTTTATAATTCCGCTCAACGCATTAATTCAGTATCACGCGAAAGGTGATGAATTAGGCACGGTACTCGCCGGAAATAACTGGATTCAAAATATCGGCATGCTCGGGTTTTTAGGCATCACTATTTTTTTAGCTTATATTGGTATTACCAGCGCGCAATTATTTTTTATATTGATGCTGGTTGCTTTAGTCGGTGCTATTTACACCGTGTATGAATTACCCCATTCATTAACACGCATTGTGTCGTCAATATTAATTCAAGGTAAATATAAAGTTGAAGTGGTAGGTTTTGATCATTTACCAAAAACCGGCGGCGTTTTATTGTTGGGTAATCACATCAGCTGGATCGATTGGGCGATGGTGCAAATTGCCAGCCCGCGTCCAGTACGTTTTGTGATGTTACGTAGCATTTACGAACAGTGGTATTTAAAACCTATCTTCAAATTTTTTGGCGTGATTCCCATTAGCAGCGGTCAAAGTAAAGAATCGCTGGAAAAAATTAATGAATTATTAAAAGCCGGTGAGGTTGTATGTTTGTTTCCTGAAGGCGCTATTAGCCGTACAGGTTCGCTCGGATTATTTCACGCTGGTTATGAACGTGTTGTAGATGGTGTTGAGGGCGTAATAGTGCCATTTTATTTACACGGCTTATGGGGCAGCAGACTGTCCCGCGCTGGCAGTGAAAAATTGCGCAAAAATACGTCTCGCGGATTACGTAGAGAAGTCATTATTACCTTGGGGCAAGCTCTGCCAATTGACACCAAAGCAGATTTATTAAAACAAAAAATATTTGAACTTTCATTTGATGCATGGGAATACCAAACTCAAAGCTTTGATCCATTACCGTTAGCTTGGATGCGCGCAGCCAAAGAACATTTAGCAGCACCTTGTGTAATAGACACCAATGGCATGCAGTTAAGCCACGGAAAAGTGATGGCTGCCACAGCAAGTTTTGCACAAAAAATGCTTACACTGGATTCAGAAAAAAATGTAGCCATTTTATTGCCGGCGAGCAGCGCTGCAATTATTGCCAATATGGCGGTGATGTTAAACGGCCAAACCGCAGTGAATTTGAATTTCACCACCAGCATTGCGGCCATACAGGCCGGACTCAAAAATGCAGCGATAAAAACAGTTTATACCTCTGAAAAATTTGTCCATAAAATGCAAGCAAAAGGTATAGATACAGATGCTATGCTGCAAGGCTTGCAAATTGTTTATATGGAGCAACTACAGCAAGATGTATCCAAAGTTTTACTGAGTATTAGTTTTTTACTCGCGTATTTATTACCAGCCTATTCTTTCTATCGTTTATTTGGCCGTAAAGTTGGTGTTAATGATCCCGCTGCGATTTTATTTTCCAGCGGAAGTGAAGGCGCACCCAAAGGCATTGTGTTAAGTCACCGCAATTTTATGGCGAACATCAAACAAATTAGCGATGTGTTAAAAACTCGCGAAGACGATGTAGTCATGGGCTGCTTACCGCCGTTTCATTCTTTTGGTTTAACAGTGACTACCTTCTTGCCATTAATTGAAGGTATCCCCGTTATTTGCCACCCGGATCCAACCGACGTATTAAATATCGCCAAAGCTATATCGCGCCACAAAGTTACCATTATGTGCGCAACAGCAACTTTCTTGCGCCTTTACACGAAAAACAAAAAAGTCCAACCACTTATGTTGGACTCCTTACGCATTGTGGTAGCGGGCGCTGAAAAGTTATCGTCCGATGTACGCGAAGAATTTCACAGCAAATTTAATAAAATTATTTATGAAGGCTACGGAGCAACGGAAACTACGCCAGTCGCCAGTGTAAATATTCCCGATCAATTAGACACAAATGATTGGCATGTTCAGGTAGGCAGTAAAATTGGCACTGCGGGTTTGCCGTTGCCTGGTTGCTCATTTCGCATTGTAGACCCCATATCCATGCAATCACTCGCCATTGGTGAAGATGGCTTAATTTTGATTTCCGGCACACAAGTAATGTTGGGATATTTAAACGATGAAGAAAAAACGCGTTCCGTTATCGTAGAACTGGATGGTCGCCGCTGGTATAAAAGCGGTGATAAAGGTCATTTGGATGTCGACGGCTTCTTAACTATCGTTGATCGCTATTCGCGCTTCGCCAAACTCGGCGGTGAAATGATTAGCCTTGGCGCCGTTGAACAGGAAATTAAAAAAGTAATCAACGAAGCCGATATTGAAATGGTTGCAGTAAATATTCCCGACGATAAAAAAGGCGAGCAAGTGGTGTTATTAATTACACTTGATATCGACAGCAATGAATTGCGCAAACGCTTACTGGAAATTAATTGTAACCCAATGATGATTCCATCAGTCGTACAACGTGTGACAACCATTCCAAAACTCGGTAGTGGTAAAACAGATTTTAGTGGCGCGAAAAAGGTTGCGTTAGAGCTCGGAATTAGCCAATCCATACCCAAATAAAAAATTGACAAAAAACCATTCGCGATTTTTTACAAAAACAGGATAATCACAATGAAAAATATTTTTTCAAAAATTACTTTTTGCTTACCGTTAATCGCAACGATATTAATTTCTGGATGCGCAGGACAACAGCACTCAACCAAAAGCAGCGTTGTTGATTATTTATATCCCAACCAAGCTACAACCGTTATTGAGTCATCAATACCCGTATTAAAACCACCGGTTAAAGTGGGTATTGCTTTTGTTCCGGATCGATCTTCCCGATCTAGCGGTTCAAACTTGTGGACGGGAAACTCTGTATTAGAAGGCACATTAACAGAAGCCAAAAAAACACAACTGCTTGAAAAAATTGCTGCTCACTTTAAAAAATATACTTTTGTGGGTGAGATCCAGGTAATCCCTTCCGTGTATCTAACCGCTGGTGGTAGCTTTACGAACCTGGAGCAAATAAAAACCATGTATGGAATTGATATCATTACACTAGTGTCTGAAGATCAAGTTCAATTTACCGACGAAGGATTGCTCTCAGTAAGCTATTGGACAGTTGTCGGTGCATATATGGTCTCTGGCGAAAAAAATGATACCAATACATTATTAGATGCTGTTGTTTATGATATCGACAGTAAAAAAATGCTCTTTCGTGCACCGGGAACGAGTACGGTTAAGGGCAAAGCGACGCCCATTAATCTTGGCGAAGAACTCCGCTCTGATAGTATGAAAGGTTTTGATCAGGCCGCTGATAATATGATTGAAAATCTTGATGTACAACTTGCAAGTTTTAGAGAAAAAATAAAACAAAACCCTGAACAGATAAAAATTAAATTATCGAGCCAATAGCTAATGAGCCAGCAGTAAATGAACCAATCTACTACCCTTGATCAAATTCCCGTCACCGCATTAAAAGGTGTTGGCGGAAGTTTGGCGACTAAACTGGCGAAGATTGGTTTGTTTAATCTGCAAGATATATTATTCCACTTGCCGCTGCGCTATATGGACCGCACTCGTGTTACGCCAATTGCAGCATTGCAGCCCAATATGAATGCCGTGATTGAAGGTGAAATTCGCGGCTGTGAAATTGTGTTTGGCAAGCGACGCAGTATGGTGGTGCGCTTACAAGATGCTACTGGCAATATTACTTTGCGTTTTTACCACTTCAACAATGCGCAAAAACAACGTTTGCAGACGGGCGCCGGGTTAAGAGTATTTGGTGAAACGCGGCGCGGCTCAGCGGGGTTAGAAATTTATCACCCTGAATACGAAGTGTTGGATGAAGCGGCACCATTGCCATTGGAACAAAGCCTTACTCCTATTTACCCAGCGACAGAGGGCCTGACGCAAGCGCGACTGCGCACCCTAGCCTTGCAATCATTACATTGGCTGGCTACTCATGCACTGCATGAATTGCTACCCGATGCGGTGCGCATCAAGCTACACCAAAGTTCATTGGCGGAGGCATTGCGTTTTTTACATCAACCTCCGGTGAACGCGAATACACAATTATTAATGGATGGCGAACATCCCTTTCAGCAGCGATTGGCCTTTGAAGAATTGTTGGCGCATCACTTGAGCTTATTGTTATTGCGCCGCCAAATCCAGGCCGATGGAGCGGTATCCTTAATTACAAATTCCAATTTACGACAAACTTTTCTTAAAAATCTTCCTTTTAAATTAACCAAAGCTCAAGCGCGGGTAACCGCGGAAATTGCTGCCGATTTAGCCAAACCTTTACCTATGCTGCGCTTGATTCAGGGCGATGTAGGTTCTGGTAAAACGGTAGTGGCGGCATTGGCCACTTTGGCTGCGGTTACCAGTGGGAAACAGGCGGCGATCATGGCACCGACTGAAATTCTTGCAGAACAGCATCGCCTTAACTTTGGCCGCTGGCTGGAACCGCTTGGCATTAAGGTCGGCTGGCTCACCGGTAAACTCAAAGTGGGTGAGCGACGCACGCAGTTAGCAGCCATTGCCAGTGGCGAGGCACAGGTTGTTATTGGTACTCACGCGCTGTTTCAAGACACAGTCGAATTTGCTGATTTAGGGCTAATTGTGATTGATGAGCAACATCGCTTTGGCGTACATCAGCGGCTATCTTTATCAAGAAAGGGCGCAGTCTTAGCAGCAACATCTTCAACAAATAACAGTATCCATGCGATGCGGCCGCACCAACTCATCATGACTGCCACGCCGATTCCACGCACACTTGCCATGAGCGCTTATGCAGATTTAGATTGCTCGGTGATTGACGAATTGCCACCGGGTCGCACCCCCATCACCACAGTCGTCATTAGCGATAAACGCCGCGAAGAAGTGATCGAACGTGTCCGTTTAGGTTGTGCGGAGGGGCGCCAGGCCTATTGGGTTTGTACACTGATTGAAGAATCCGAAGTGTTAGAAGCGCAAGCTGCACAAGTAACCGCTGAAACACTGGCATTAGCGCTACCGCAATTGCGTATTGGCTTAATTCACGGTCGGTTAAAATCCGCCGAGAAAGAGACAATCATGGCAGCATTTAAAGCGAATGAGCTCGATTTACTCGTCGCCACCACGGTAATTGAAGTCGGTGTAGACGTGCCTAACGCCAGCTTAATGATTATCGAAAACCCTGAACGCTTAGGCCTGGCACAACTGCACCAGCTACGTGGGCGGGTGGGGCGTGGTGCAATCGCGAGTCATTGTGTCTTACTTTATGGCTCGCCTCTGTCGCACCATAGTAAAGAACGGCTGCGGGTAATGCGTGAAAGTAGCGATGGCTTTTATATAGCCCAGCAAGATTTACAGTTGCGCGGCCCAGGCGAAGTATTAGGTACCCGTCAGACCGGTGAAATGCAATTTAAAATCGCAGATTTACAGCGCGATGCCGATTTATTACCCTCGGTAAAACACGCCGCAAGTTTGTTAATGTCGCAATATCCGGAACTATGTCACAAAATTATCGAACGATGGCTGGGTAAGAGCCACGTTTACCTGCAAGTTTAATTTTCGCTGGCTGCAAGTTTTAAATTGTCGGCTATGCTCAATTGAGAGAATAAATTTCCACACGCAAACACACCATACTTACCAACCATCCACCATCCACCTCAAAGGAGCAGGCCGTGCCAGTACCAGCGAGCGTCCAATCATTATTGCAGCATAAAAATGTTGCCTATGGCTTAGCGGCCACCCCCTACAATGATGAAAATAAACGTTTGATATGGCATGACCAGTATTTACGCGATATGAGTGCAGCTAAATCATTGATTTTGCAAGATGAGCAAGGCCGGGTTCAGATCATCATTGCCGCAGATCGCCTGCTTGACCTCAAAGCAGTTAATCGCAAAATGGGGCGCGAGCTACATGCAACCAGCCGCGAAGATATACGTAAGTTTTGTGCAAGCCACAAACTTGATTCAATACCAGCCTTGCCAAAACTGGCTGGATTACTGACCGTTGTGGATAAACATTTGCTCGACCGCACTGAGCTGTTGCTCGATTCGGGCAATGAAGATCAACTGGTACGATTGGGCCGCGATGAATTCGAACAAATCCTTGCAGATGCCATTATTTGCGATATTTCCGTGCCACTCGCCCCACTTGAAATAGATGATTCGACCATCAGCGATACTGACCAAATACTAGGAGCCGTGCGCAATTTTACTACCCTGCGCATTAAACAACGCCTTGAAGAAACTTTAGAATTACCACCCTTATCCGAAACTGCCCAACGCATTATCAAACTACGGGTTAACCCCAATGCTGATATTAGCGATCTCGCACAAATTGTTGAAACAGATCCTAGTTTGACGGCTCAGGTCGTAAGCTGGGCAGCGTCGCCTTACTATTCTGCACCGGGTAAAATTAAATCTGTTCACGATGCGATTGTGCGTGTACTGGGCTTTGATATGGTACTCAACCTTGCTTTGGGTTTATCCCTGGGCAAAACCATGACGCTCCCGAAAGAAGGTCCGCATGGCACCTTGCCTTACTGGCAACAAGCTGTGTACATGGCAGCAATGATTGAAGGCCTGGTGACTGCGATTCCGCGCGAATATCGCCCCAGTTTTGGCATGGCTTACCTCTGCGGCTTGCTGCACAATTTTGGTTATTTGATTTTGGCTGAAGTGTTTCCACCCTATTTTCACTCTTATTGTGAATTGGCCGACGCCAACCCTCATGTCAACCATCAGGCAATTGAACGGCATTTACTCGGCGTTACTCGCGAGCAGCTTGCCAGTACCTTGATGTCGCTCTGGTCCATGCCCGAAGAAGTTGTTATTAGCTTGCGCCATCAGAATAACCCTGACTATCAGGGTGAGCATGCTAACTACGCCAAACTTATTTTCGTCGCCCAGCGTTTGCTACACCAACACAATATTGGCCAAGGTCCGAAACTTGAGATCCCCCAACAAATATTTGATGATCTACATCTCGACCCTGAAAAAGCACAACAAACCATGCTCAACATTCTTGAGTCCGGCCCCGACTTACAACATATAGCCCAGGATCTAAGCCCACATCACTAAAAG
>JANYIO010000099.1 GCA_025362015.1 Gammaproteobacteria bacterium
CGTCCATGCGTTGCCTATTTTAAATATTTTGCTGGTATTGGAAAGTCGCCAAAGTCTGCATTTTTTGTAAGAAATTGACTATGCCGTTACGTCAAGGCTGTGGTTGATGCTGCGCTTACAAAACAGCGGCTAAGAGATAACAAAAAGCCAGCGCATTTCTGTGCTGGCTTTGGCACTGCTATTTTATTTTTAAAAAGAGTTGATCAAAAATCAAACTCTACACTGACCCCAGATTTAACTCTACACCGACCCCAGATTTCTTAACTAAATAAAGATATTAATTTTTATTTTTTTTATCTTTGTTGATTTTTTTATTTTTTGATTCACATGGAAATTTATTAATTAAAATCGCTGCAATATGGCCTGCCACAGAATGTCTTGCATCAATTTTTTCTTTACCCAAATAATATTTAGGATGACTTAAATCTTCGCCAACCAATTTTATTAAATTTAGCGGATCAAAATCTTTTGGAGCACAAAAAATTTGGTCTTTATCTATTGATAAAAGGTATTCATTTAGGTCTTCGTATGCAAAATAAATTGTCAAAATATCTCTCTCATCAATTTTTTTTAGGAACTCATTTGGTAGCTTCATTATTTTATCAATTTCTTCTTGACTATCCGCAAACGAACTCTCAATAAAAAATGTAAATAAAAATAATAACCAAAAAATATTTTTCATCATTAAAATTTTCCTCGGTAATCATTGCGTTGTTGATTTAGATAATCAATCGAAAACGGGTTATTAAAGTGTGCGGAATGATCAATCTGCCATTGATATCCTTTGACTTCATCCTGCCAAAGCCTTTTAAAGCTGCGATACTTAAAATTATCATTCAAATAAACAGCATGCGTCATCTCATGCCCCATGATGCTGCCCCACTCGTTTACTGAAAATCTTTTTGTTGATACGTGGATTTCGATAGCATCTTTTGCATAAGAAGGGCTTCCATTTTCAAGCCTTCTTACCGTCTCCGCTGCTGCGCCATCACCTTCTATAGCTCCGGTATTGACTCGTACAGTAAGTGCTCCCTGCTCACTCAATTTATCAACATTTTCATTATAATAACCGCCGCTCTGTTCTATTGCTTGTGCAGCGCTAACGGGCGTTCCTGCTTCAACAACATAAGTAACATTTCCATTCGTAATGGTTTTATTTTCCGTAAGCCGATTAGTATCTTCAGCCCTATCTTTCGGAACCATCTTCGCGTCCGCTGCATTTATTCCCCCCGCGCCAATCGCCCTAATCCCCGACGTTAGCACAAACGCCATAGCCGCACTCTGTGCACCGCTGGCAAATTTGCCCCCTGTCATCGCAGAAACCGTGCCGCCAACCATAGCCTTAACTGCAATGTCGGCCATGAAATTGCCTGTCCCACCACCAAAGGCGCTGCTCACACCAGCACTGATAAACCCATTACCAAACTGACCACCCATCATGACACTGGATACACCGCCTGCAACACCACTCGCAATAAACCCTTGCCAGCCACCTATGCCGCCAGCATACCCCGTGATAAATCCTGTCAGCGCCCCCAGTAAAATATTACCATTGTTCGCAGCGGCCGATGCAGCACCCGCAGCGGCGCCTATTCCTGCCCATGTCAGCGCTTCCGTTGAACCGCTGCAAGCCGCATAAACACATAATACCGCCGCGACTATGACACCCACCCACTGCCTAAGCCTGAAGAACCCACTGGGATCAGTCGCATTCAATGGATTATTGAGAAGGTAACTGTAACGGTTGTAGCTTTGCGTATTAGTCGCCGCCTGAATAAACGGATCGGCTTGCAGGAACCGCCCCAGCCTTGAATCATAAATCCGCCCGTTCATGTGAATGATATCCATATCATCCACCATCTCGTGGCCGGTAAAACCACGGGTGGTGATGGGTTGCACCAGACTATTCATATTCACCGCCAGTGCGGCTACACGCTGGCTCGCAGTCAAGGCACCCCAGTTTTCAGCACCGCGCCTTGCGCCCCAGGGATCAAAACTGGCGGTATTGGTGAGCACACCATAGCCGGTGGTCACCGCATCCAGAGAGCCCAAATGGTCGTTGTACACAAACCGTTTGTTGGTGCTTTGCAGGGTATTATTGAGGTCGGTTTGATAGGTGTAAATCATACCGCCGACATAGCGTTTCCATTCCACAATGCTGCTGTTGCTGGCCTGGATGCGTTCAAGGTTACCAATGTAGGTGGTGGTGGTAATGACACCACTTTTGGTGTCTTTGCGCTGCCAGCGGGCGCGATCCGGCCCGTAGCTGAATTCAGTCGCACTGCTGCCTTTAACAATACGTTTGGCCATGTCGTAGCTTGTGTAGTCAATGGTGCGGGTATTGCCACCATAAACACCGGTAATCTGGTTGCCATTGTTATCGTAGGTGTAAGTATCACTGCCGGTGCCGGTTACGGCATGGGGGCCCGCGTTGTTGCCATAGGTGTAACTGCCTACTCCATTCTTGCAGGTGATATTGCCCAAACCGTCGTAACTGACATCGTTACCCGCACAATCGTGCGTTGGCCCACCGGCTCTCTCGGTGCGAATCAGGCGATTCAGCTCGTCGTAGGCGAAGGTTTCCGAGAGGTTTTTACTACCACCGGCCAACAGGGCTCCCTGGTTCTGGCGACTTTTTAAATTACCCAACACATCCCATACATAACTATTACTTTGCACGGCTGCACCAAAACCATTACTCGCCGTTTGGGTGGCTAACAAGCCGGTCTTGTCGTAGTAAGTGTTGGTAGTCACCAACCCATTGCCGCGCAACTCCGTTAATACCTGGCCACGTTCATTGGTGGTGAGGGTACGTGAAATCAGGCTTTGGTCTTTAAGATCAACACTTTCAAAAGCGTAACCGTAGCTGTTGTAATGGGTTTGGGTGCCGCTCACACCCAAAATGCTTTCCATGCCATCGTGCTGTTCATAGGCACGGCCAATGCTGTCGAATTTGGTACTGCTGAAGTAGTCGCCACCGGACGGGTAATGCACAAAGGTATTCACCAGACGCGCTTTATCATCATAGGTGTAAACGGTGCAATGGTTGGTACCACCACAATCTGAGGCAGTGCCGCCAATGGTGGCTGCCGATGAGGTCATGATCACCGTCATCAACTTGCCTTGTGTGCTGGGGCTGGGGCTACCGCCCAAAGCACTGTCGTAGAACCAGGCGGTGTTCGCGTCTGCGCTGCCATCCATATTTTGATCCAGGCGCGTTTTCATACGACCGAGAATATCGTAGGTCATGCTACTGGCTTGGCCTTTGGGATCTATCTGTTTAGCCAACTCACCAAACGCATCGTATTGGTAACCCCACCAGCCAGCTGGCGGCGCAGCAGCATTGAACCCTGAACAATCAGTCACTGTCGCTTTGAATCCCCCTTTATCGGGGTCGAGCATACCGATTTTGTGGCCTAAATTGTCATAGCACATCAGCACCGTGACAACCTTACCTTCTGCCGAGGTTGTAGTAGCCGTCTGCAAGTCGCCCTTGAAGCTGTAGGTATAGGCGATGGTGCCGCCCTTCTGGTCATTGACTTGAAGCAATTGACCCAAGCCATTGCGGGTTTCCGAACGTGTGCGGTTCAGGCCATTAGGATCAACCGCCTGCGTGGTGGTGTAATCGTTGTAGCTGGAGGTACTGAAAGTGCCATCCGGCACGGTTATTTTTACCGGGCGACCCAGATAGTCATACTCAGACGTGGTCCAGCCTGCCGGCGCAGTCGTTTCAATATAAGGGGTACTTTGGCGTTTAACATGACCAAGATTGTCGTATTCGGTATCCACAAAAATATTGCGGCCATCAAAGCCCACCTTACTACTGCGGATGTTGCGACCCAACATATCGAAATAATCCGTACTGCTACCGCCACCCGCTACACGTTTGTCAGTGCGGTATTTTGCACCGCTAGGGCAATTGCCGTTGCAGTAAGTTGTGTCAGTACGTGCCCAAGCTCCCGTATCATTTTGGCGCAGGTATTCTTGCCCCATACTGTCGTAGGAGAAGAACGAGTTAATACCGTTGATATCACTCGATGCACCGGGCTCACCGAACGCGTTGCGCGAGCCGGTAGAGGCAGATTGGCCAAGGTCATTTTTACTGGATACCAGATAGCGTCCCTTGGTATCGTAAATATTCGTCGTCGTGCGCGTTTCACCAACGCCCACTGCATTTTTACCCGCCGTTGCAGCAGTGATTTTGTTGCCTTTGTCATCGTAGGTATAGGTGGTGGTGAGTGAATTGGAATCACCGGGCGCCACTATCTCGGTTTGTAACAAACCTGCCGTTGCAGCGCCTTGAGGGAAGTAACTAAAAGTTGCCGTACGCGTGTTAGGATCAGTGGCATTGTTGAGAACTGAAGTGACGGTGGACGATGCAATGCGTCCCATACGCCGCGCCCAGGGGTCTGTACCGTAATTGGTGGCAGTAGTTTTGGTGAGTGAGAGTGCCTGCCCTTCGGTTTTAACTTGCACCGACGTGGGGTTGCCATCCTGATCGACATCCATGGTGGTGGTAATAGTCTGCAATAAGGTGCTCGCGTTGGCGGAATAGCTTTTTTCCACACTGTTGCTGACATAGGGCTGGTAAATACCTGGCGTCGCACCAAACTTGAGTCCATAGGTGTTTACCGCCTGACTCAATATTTTGCTGGAATTCAAACTTTCATAAACAGTTGTCGTCAGGGGCGCACCAATAAAGGGAAAATCCTGACGATAAACCGTGGCGGTCGCAACACCGGATTGCGCATCGACCGTTGTGAGGCGAGCAAAGCCCAGAAAGCCGCGCCCGGCTGCTTGTAGTCGGGCATCACCGTAGAAGTAATTGAGTTTACTCATCGCCGTTGTATCCACCGCACCAGGGCTTGCACCCGCTACCGGGGCTGAGCTTGCGACTGTCACCACAACCCGCATAGCACCGTTTACTTCAAGCACCGGGTTTACTTTTGTGTCGTTAACCTGAGTGGTGCTGGTAGCATCTTTCAGCAAAATACTTCCCGCAGGAAGATCCGGCCAACCGCCATTAATACGACTGTAAAAACTGCTGGTGTTAACCATTGTATATGATCCTGCCGGACAGTTGCTCACGCAGGGTTGCATGCCAAAAGGATAAAATTGCGAGACAACAGGATTCACATCGGTCGTGGCGTAACGGCCACTGCTGCCCAGGTTTCCATAGGAAATCCTGATGGTACTGCCCAAGCCATTGGTCACCGCAATCATGGCATCGGTTTGCGAGTCAGTCGCCACGACTTGCGGATCTGTCATACCAGATGGGCACACAGGTACTGGTGTCATGGAAATATAGTGAGTCACACAAGGTTGTCCGGGGATGACATTTGCCATGACACCGGCATTACCCGCGATTGCCGTGGAACTCACACTTAAGTAGTCTAAAATACCATCGCTGTTAATATCGGCCAGATAGTGCTCTGTGTTCTGATCCGTACTGATCGTGCGAATAGAAAAAGGAGTTTGATTGCTACCTTGCAGCGACACAAACAATTTACCCTGGGCTCTGTCTACCCAGACTAAATCCAGGGCGCCGTCTGCGTTATAGTCTAGAAACTGCGGTTCTATTTGAAGGGTAATGCCTCCGGTTCTGGTTTCTGTTGGCAAGGCTTGCCAATATTCCGCAGGAGCAAAACCATTACCTGTGTTTAAAATCTTGTAAAAACCATTCCCGGAATTTGAATAGACTATGTCAGTAAGGCCATCGCCATTCAGATCTTGCAGGAAATTGCGCTCAGCTGTAGGGAACAGAAGTGAGGTACTCGTTGCCGCATAAATACTGAGCTTTTTCGTGGTAGCCGTTGAACCTTTAGAAGTCAACATGGCATAGTTGAAAGAGCGACCCGGATAAACAGGACCTGAACGAGTCCAAAGACCTGACCCCGTATCCAATACTTCACAGGTATACATTTGAGTGATGCTTGCCACAAAATCAGGGACACCATCTCCGTTAAAATCAGCCATTTTTGCAGGTAGGATTGTTTTAGACAGCACGTTTCCATACAAGCAGTTACGGGTGTATGAGCCTAAACCATTAATGGGAGCACCAGGTTGGGCTGCGTCTACGAAAGCGGCATCGGCAGGCCATTCAAAACCTAATGTGGCGCCAAAGGTGTAATAAACATTCGAACTTATTGATGCTGATGCATTACGTCCCAGCAACCGATAACCTTGAACACTGACCGCATCCGTTAAGCCATCCCCATTAACGTCCACAAAAATCGTGTCGTAATCTAACCCGAGGCCTGTGATAGCAGGTCCTAGCGACCAACTACGATCCGCATTGACCGACGATAAATAAATCACCCATTGCCCATTGATATAGAGCGCTATATCCTGATGACCATCGGCATTGTAGTCGAGCACCGACATTTTAATGTCCTGGTAACTCTGCACATGAATGGAAAAATAAGTACCCGCATCATTGCCCACATTTCGCACACGAAGCCCGACAGTTCCGCTACCGTTGGCATTGGCGGACTCTAGCATTAAATAGACGAGGTCTTGCTTGCCATCACCGTTAATATCAGCAAAAGCATGCTGTATGCCGTATTGGCCTGCTTGCGCATTGACCAGATCCCAGGATTGATAATACTGATCAAGCGATAACAGGCTACCACCACCCCACTCGAACGTCAGCGGCCTAAGGCACGCTGTGGTGGTCACACTGTCTTTACATTCCGTCAGGGATTCAAGCCGGCTGATGTGATTTTGATAACGAGTATTACTGGACGTGTCCGCCATATAGGCCAGCCGATAATGACGAACATCGCTCCAGCCTTGAGTATCTGTATTGTTGCTGACGGTAATGCTGGTGAGCTTTTTGGTTTGCGAGAATAAATAACCGGCAACATAGGCATTCGAAATATCACTGCGATCAAGATAAGCAAACGTCACTTTGGCGTTGCCATCCATCCGTTGAGCACCCGTACCATTCAAATAGTTGGTGGTCGCAAACGCATAGTAAATTTGCTTAATGCGCTGCCCGGTAGTGGCATCACCTTCATAAAAGAAATCAATGCTATTGCCAACACTGTCGCTGAAACGGTTAACAGCCCAGGTTATTACGGGCGAAGTCCCGAGGATAGGGGATGAGCCGGTCGCTTTTGAATCCGCTGTATTGCCAAAATAGGATGTAGAGCCGTCTTTCGCCTCAGCCGTAAAATAATCAGGTCGACCAAGGGTTCCGCCTTTGGCGGTAATCACCACAAAACTGTCTATCTCGGTGCGATAGGTACTACCCGCCCCACCATACACACCACTGACCAGTATTAAACGCTGGCCGTTAAAGCAGTAACGATCATTCTCAGACCAGGTAATGGGCATGGGATTGGCGTCTTGCGACAGGGTTTGACGACACCGGGTAATGGCTGATAAACCCCCGAGCGCCCAACCTTGTCCGGCGATTCCATTAGCGGAATTGCTGGAATAATTTAGAGAGAGTTGGGGCTTAACACCCGCCACGCCATCCGGTAATGAAAGAGGCACGCTGTAAGTTGCCGCCCCCGATTCGTCTACACGGAATTGACCCGCGGTAGTACCGACAACCTCAGTAGCAGGTACACCAGTCGGTGCTGGGTCGTTCACCACGCTCCCCGTTAAATCGACCGGCGGTAGCGGTGAAGCAGGCGGTACGGTTAAATTGACCGATAATGTCGATGAAAATGCACTGCAACTGCTGCCATTGCATGCCTGAACCTGATAAGTGGTTAAACCAAGCACTGTTGGCGAATATGAATTGGTGGTTACATCACTATTTTTCGTGACGCCATTATTCACTTCTACCAGTTTATAACCGGTAACGTTCCCTGCCGGTACTGTCCATTCAACAACCCAGCTACCGTTGTTTAAACGGGCCGTGGGTGTAGCAGGGACAGAGGGCGCTGGTGGCGGCAAATTCACGAGTGTGGTGGCAATGTTGCTTAAATTACCGCACACCACTTTACAGGCACGAACCTGATAGAAATAGGTACCCGATGTAGCTTTGGCAGTCAGCGCGGCAAACGTTTTGATCAGGCTGCTGGTTCGCTGAATACTGAGATTATTTTCATACAATTCATAGGTGATCGCACCAATGATGCTGTTCCAACTCACATCATAGATACCGGTAGTGCTTGATAACGGGGAATTGATAACCGGTGTTCCGGGAATTTCAGGCGTAATCACATTGGATAAAACCCAACCGGAGCAGTTGTTGAGTGAACCCACTACCGCACAGGCGCGCACAGCGTAGGTATAGTTACCAATTTGAGTCACCGTAGCGGGCGTGGTACTCGTGGTGGTAACCGATTGAATGATGCCGCTGTCCGCACCATTAAACTTCGCTTGTACTTCATAACGTGTGGCATTGGCCACAGCCGGCCAGCTTACATTTGGGATGCCCGTCATCTGATCCAGTGATGCGGTGATAGTGGTGGGTGGATCTACCTTGGCAACATCCACGCTGGCAGAGGCGCTCACTGCCCCACACCCTACGGCATTACAGGCTTTTAGTTTATAGGTGTAGGTTCCGTTTGCTTTACTCGCCGGATAACTGGTCAGCGTGGTAGAAGGTGTTATATCGACATTATTTTCATTGACGACATAGTTCAGTGCATTAGCGACAACTACCCAGGTCACGCTGAAGCTGCCAGTCGTATTGGTGGTTGCCAAAGTCACTACGGGTACGGAGGGCACTGCAATAGCAACACTGCTGGACTGAACCCACGCGGAACAGTTGCTATAATTGCTCACATCCGCACAGGCGCTCAGGTTGTAGTTATAGGTACCTGCGACAGCAATTGCCGGCAAGGTTACCGAGGTGGTGGAACTACCCGTCGTTGCAACCCAGGCTCCGCCGTTCACTTTTTGCTGAACCTGATAGCGTGTTGCTCCTGCAGCACCTCCCCAATTCAGGGTAGTAACACCGCTTGCCCCGTTCATCGACGCAGTAAAACTGGCGGGTACTGCCGGATTGGCAACTAAAATCGTTTTATCAGCACTGTAAGCGCCACAGTCTAATGCACTGCAGGCACGCACCTTGTACACGTAAGTTCCTGTGGTTTGCGCAGTATAATTTTTAGCAATAAATAAGGGATTACCTCCGTTGGATACCAGCGCACCATTTTCGAGTAATTCATAACGGCTAACACCGGCAGGCAAAGGCCCCCAGCCCAAATTGTAATTTCCATCCGGGCTTGTAGTAACAGATAGCGTGAGAGCTGGTACCGCAGGCGGTACACTGATGCCAGCGGATGTTGCCCAGGCAGAACAACTTGTCCCCTTGCAGGCTTTGACTTTGTAGGTATAGAGCGTGCCTGGTACAACGGTCGCATCAGAGTAAGAGGCGGTAGTGCCAAGCGTTAAGGGTGAATCACTGTTGCGCTGTAATTGGTACGTCGTGACACCTGAAACAGGCCCCCAAATAACCGACAGACTCATGCCACTCACTGATGCGGAAATAGACGATGGCGCAGTGGGAGCCACCACGATCACCGCCTGATTGGAAGAGTTTGTACAGCTTTCTACGGATCCCGCCACAGGTGCCATGTAGCAATCCTGTAAGTAATAGTAATAGGTACCCGCCGCTTTACCTGAAACCGTATACGACCCTGTGGTCGGCGAGCCTGTCGTTAAAGGCGTTGTGACGCCGGACTCATACAAACGGACAAACGTTTTCCCACCACTCCACGAAATAGTAAACGTACCGTCGTCATCACTGGTGGGAACGGTAAAGAACGCCGGTAAGGTAACAGTAGCTGAAGAGATTATCCCGGAACAGCCGGTCGCATTGCAGGCCTTAACACTGTAATAGTACTGGGTGCTTGCGACGACCGTTGAATCGATGAAGGCCGTGATATTGCCGGAAGTAAGGGCAACACCATTTCTCAAGAGTTGATAGTTGGTGGCACCCGTGGAACTACCCCAGGTGACTGAAAATGATGCGCCACTCGCCGTTGCCGATATGGACGCCGGCGCTGGGGGTATGGGGGGTATATTCGCACTGATTGACGTGACCCATCCCGAACAACCGGTGGCATTGCAGGCTCTCACACTGTAGGTATATGACGTACCCGGCGTTGCACCTGAATCCGTAAAGCCCGTGATATTGCCAGAGGTAAGTCCAGCACCGTTGCGTTGCAGGTCATAGTTGGTTGCTCCGGAAGAAGCATTCCAACTCACCGCAATGACGGCACCACTCACTGAAGCAGAAATCGACGCCGGAGCACCCGGAATGGGCGGTACTGTCACACCGGCAGACGTTGCCCACGCAGAGCAACCTGTGGCATTGCATGCTCTCACCGTGTAGGTGTATGACGTACCCGGAGTTGCACTTGAATCAGTAAAACCCGTTATATTGCCAGAGGTTAGTCCAGCACCATTACGTTGTAATTCGTAGTTTGTTGTACCCGAAGAGGCACTCCAACTGATCGCAATGGCAGCGCCGCTCACTGTTGCTGAAATTGACGCAGGAACAGCAGGAATAGGCGGTATTGTGACGCCAGCAGACGTTGCCCACGCAGAGCAACCTGTGGTATTACAGGCTCTCACTGTATAAGTATATGACGTACCCGGCGTTGCACTGGAATCGGTAAAGCCCGTGATATTGCCCGACGTAAGTGCCCCACTATTGCGTTGTAATTCATAGCTGGTTGTTCCACCTGAAGCGCTCCAACTGACCGCAATGACAGCACCGCTCACTGAAGCGGAAATCGACGCAGGAGCACCCGGAATGGGTGGCACTGTAACGCCCGATGAGGTTGTCCACGCAGAACAACTTGAACCTTTACAGGCCCTCGCTCTGTACGTGTAAAGCGTACCGGGAATTGCTGATGTGTCCGTATAAGACGTTATATTGCCGGACGTTAATGGCGCATTATTGCGTTGTAATTCATAGGATGTAGCGCCAGAAACAGTGCCCCAGCTAATCGGAATGGTTGCGCCACTCACGGATGCCGAAATAGACGAGGGTGTCGCAGGAGCTACCACTACCACGGATTGAGAAGGAGAACTTATACAGCTCTCTACCCCGCCTCCCTGACCAGACGTAACGTAGCAATCATCCAGATAATAAGAATAGGTACCTGCCGTCTTGCCTGAAACCGTGAAGGAATCTGTCGTAGAGCCAGCCTTTAAAGCACTTGAATTTCCTGACTCATACAAACGTGCCAATGTTCGTGCACCACTCCAGGTGATGGTAAACGTACCATCGTCATCGCTGGTGGGAACAGTAAATACCGCCGGTAAGGTAACAGTCGCTGAAGAGATTATCCCGGAACAGCCGGTCGCATTACAGGCTTGAACACTGTAATAGTACTGGGTACTTGCAGCGACTGTTGAATCGATAAAGGCCGTGATATTGCCGGAGGTAAGGGCAACACCATTTCTCAAGAGTTGATAACTGGTTGCACCAGTGGAACTACCCCAGCTAACTGAAAATGCAGCGCCACTGACAGAGGCCGATATTGATGCAGGAGCTGGCGGTATAGGGGGTATGGTAACACTGGCTGAGGTAGCCCAACCAGAACAACCCGTAGCATTACACGCCATAACCCGATAGCTATAGGCCGTTCCGAAAACAATCGAGGAATCGGTATAACCGGTGATATTGCCAGAAGTAAGGGCTGCATTATTTTTTTGCAGCTGATAACTGGTGGCACCCGAAGAAGCTGCCCAACCAACAACCAGTGAGGTACCACTTACGGATACCGATATGGACGCTGGAGCTGGTGGTATAGGGGGTACGGTGACACCTGATGAGCTTACCCATCCAGAACAACCACTGGCATTACAGGCTCTCACGCTGTAAGTGTACTGCGTACCAGCGACGGCGCTGGAATCGGTATAGCTCGTTATATTGCCCGAAGTCAGTGCTGCACTATTGCGTTGCAGATCATAGCTCGTGGCTCCGGCAGAAGCTCCCCAACTCACCGAAATCGCAGCGCCACTCACGGATGCTGAAATAGAAGCAGGTGCCACTGGAGGAATACTCACTGTAACGGATTGTTGTAGAGTAGTATTTGTGACAGCACCACTTGGGCCAGATTGCGTAAAATATTTTAAATAATAATAATAGGTACCCGACGCCCTACCCGTAACTAGTAAACTACCTGATAGCCCACTGGCCACGACAGTATCGC
>JANYIO010000237.1 GCA_025362015.1 Gammaproteobacteria bacterium
TAGAACCTGGAATTGGGTCACCACCAATACCTACACAAGTAGATTGGCCGAAACCGTAATCGGTAGTTTGCTTAACCGCTTCATAAGTCAAAGTACCTGAACGCGATACGATACCGACTTTACCTGGCTTGTGAATGTGGCCTGGCATAATGCCAATTTTGCATTCGCCTGGAGTGATAACACCTGGGCAGTTAGGGCCAATCAAACGTACGCCCAGCTCGTCACACTTAACTTTTGCGTCAAGCATATCGAGTGTTGGGATACCTTCAGTGATACATACGATCAACTTGATGCCGCCGTTAGCTGCTTCAAGGATTGAATCTTTACAGAAAGCAGCTGGAACGTAGATTACTGATGCAGTTGCACCGGTAGTTTCTACCGCTTCAGCAACAGTGTTGAACACTGGCAAGCCAAGGTGAGTTTGACCACCTTTACCTGGAGTTACACCGCCAACCATTTTAGTGCCGTAGGCAATCGCTTGTTCTGAGTGAAAAGTACCTTGTGCACCGGTGAAGCCCTGACAGATTACTTTGGTGTCTTTGTTAATTAAAACGCTCATTCATCTGCCCCTTATGCGTTAGCAGCTGCTGCAACAACTTTCTTGGCAGCGCCAGTCAAGTCGGTATCAGCGATAATGTTCAAGCCACTTTCAGTCAGTACTTTCGCACCGATCTCAGCGTTGTTGCCTTGCAAGCGAACAACAACAGGGACTTTCACGCCTACTTCTTTCACTGCGCCAATTACGCCTTCAGCGATCATGTCGCAACGCACAATACCGCCGAAGATATTGATGAAAACGGCTTTAACAGCAGTGTCGGACAAAATGATTTTGAATGCTTCAACAACGCGCTCTTTGGTTGCGCCGCCGCCTACATCGAGGAAGTTAGCCGGTTGGCCACCGTGCAGTTTAACAATGTCCATAGTACCCATTGCCAAGCCTGCACCGTTAACCATACAGCCGATGTTGCCATCAAGTGCCACGTAGTTAAGCTCCCAGGCAGCGGCGTGAGCTTCGCGCGCATCTTCCTGAGTTGGATCTTGCATTGCTTTTAATTCAGGGTGACGGTACATAGCATTGCCGTCGATTACCAACTTGGCATCCAGGCAGTGCAGGTTACCTTCTGGAGTGATAACCAATGGATTCACTTCCAGCAACGCCAAATCTTTGTCTTTAAACAATTTTGCCAAACCCATGAAAATATTCACGAATTGGTTAATTTGTTTGCCTTCAAGGCCTAGTTTGAAAGCTAAATCACGGCCTTGGTAAGGCTGTGCACCTACTAATGGATCTATTGCAGCTTTGAGAATTTTTTCCGGAGTTTCATGGGCAACTTTTTCAATCTCAACGCCGCCTTCAGTAGACGCCATGAACACTATGCGACGACTGGAACGGTCAACCACAGCACCCAAATAAAGCTCTTTAGCTATGTCGGTACAAGGTTCAACTAAAATACGGCTTACTGGTTGGCCCTTTGCATCAGTCTGATAAGTGACCAAATTTTTGCCTAACCATTTATCCGCGAAAGCTGCGATTTCTTCTTTCGTTTTAACAAGCTTTACGCCGCCCGCTTTACCGCGACCGCCGGCGTGAACTTGAGCTTTAACGACAAATAAATTGCCGCCGATTACATCTGCTGCGGCAACTGCTTCAGCAGCAGTAGCTGCAGCTATGCCTTTAGAAACAGGCAAGCCATATTGGGCAAACAACTGCTTACCCTGATACTCGTGCAAATTCATGGTGTTGTTCCATTTGACGAAGGTTGAACATGTATTGATTAAGTGAACATGCCAACGGGGGTTATCGATGGCCATAAACCTTTTGAGTTTATGGCCGCCAGGGATTGAGGACTCTATGGTCTTCTTGGCTCTTCTTCTCGCTTAGCGCTTCTTCTTGTTTGCAATGTGAATGGCATGGCCATGTACTGCTAAAGCTGCTTCATGAATTGTTTCAGACAAGGTTGGGTGACCAAACACCATCATGCCTAAATCTTCTGCGCTGGAACCGAATTCCATGGCAATTGCTACTTGTTGAATTAAGTCTGCTGCGCTCGGGCCAACAATGTGAGCACCCAAAATACGATCAGTCACTGCATGGGCAATAATTTTTACCAAGCCTTGAGTTTCATTGGCAGCCATTGCGCGGCCTGATGCTGAAAAAGGGAAAGTGCCAATATTGTAAGGCTCGCCTGAAGCTTTAATTTGCTCCTCAGTTTTGCCGACAGATGCCACTTCAGGATGGGTATAAATAACGTTAGGAATAATGTCGTAATTCATTTGCGTCTTTTGGCCGGCAATACGCTCGGCAACCATAACGCCTTCTTCGGAACCTTTATGTGCCAGCATTGGGCCGCGCACGACGTCACCGATTGCCCAAACACCTGGCGCGTTGGTTGCGCAAAATTCATTGACGAAAATAAAACCGCGTTCATCGAGATTTACGCCGCTATCACCCGCCAAAAGATTTTCGGTGTAAGGGCGACGGCCGACACAAACAATTAACTTATCAAAAGTTTCGTGTTGTTCTTTGCCATCTTTATCAAGGAAGGTTACTGTCACTTCTTTACCGGTCACTTTAGAGCCAGTAACACGTGAACTGGTGCGAATATCCATACCTTGTTTAGTCAGAATTTTTTGTGTTTCTTTCGCAATTTGTTGATCCATGATTGCAAGGAAACTATCGAGCGCTTCCAATACCACCACTTTAGAACCTAAACGATTCCACACACTGCCTAATTCCAAACCAATAACACCGGCGCCGATTACACCTAAACGTTTAGGAATAGTACTAAATTCTAACGCACCGGTAGAGTTAACAATGACATCGTTATCAACAGCGGCAGGAGGGATGTTTATTGGGAAGGAGCCGGATGCCAAAATGACGTTCTCAGCTTCGTATACCACTACTTTACCGTCGAAATCAGTGACTTCAACTTTCTTGCCGGCTAACAACTTGCCGGTACCAAAAAGACTCGTCACACCATTCGATTTAAACAAGCCTGCAATGCCGCCAGTTAGCTGTTTTACGATTTGTGCTTTGCGCGCAATCATCGAAGGAACGTTGATATCTACACCTTTAGTAGAAATACCATGGATGGCTAATTCATCTTTTGCTTCATGATATTTGTAAGAGCTGTCTAGCAATGCTTTGGAAGGAATGCAGCCCACATTCAAGCAGGTACCACCATTGACTCCCTTGCCAGTTTCGTCGCGCCATTTTTCTACGCAAGCTGTTTTTAAACCCAACTGTGCAGCACGAATTGCCGCCACATAGCCTGCTGGGCCAGAACCTATTACGATCACATCAAATTTTTCAGACATAGCTATGTTCTCTAATGTATTAATTTAGATTTCCAACAGAATGCGTGCTGGATCTTCCAATAAGTCTTTAATGGCAACCAGGAATTGCACGGCATCTTTGCCATCCAATAAACGGTGATCATACGATAGAGCCAAATACATCATCGGCAGAATTTCTACCTTGCCATTCACGGCCATAGGGCGCTCTTGAATTTTGTGCATGCCTAAAATAGCCGCTTGCGGCAAATTAAGAATTGGCGTGGACAGTAATGAGCCAAATGTACCACCATTAGTGATGGTAAAGGTACCGCCAGACATTTCTTCAATACTTAATTTACCATCGCGTGCGCGCAAACCGAAATCGCGAATTGTGCTTTCGATGCCGGCCAAACTCATGCTTTCAGTGTTACGTAATACGGGTACCACTAAACCTTTTTCAGTCGATACAGCAACACCAATATCTTGATAGCCATGATAAACAATATCGTTGTTATCAATGGATGCGTTTACCGCTGGGAAACGACGTAAGGCTTCAGCAGCTGCTTTGACAAAGAAACTCATAAAACCTAAACGCGTGCCGCCGTGCGCTTTCTCAAACTGATCTTTGTATTTTGCACGCAAGGCCATGATTGGCGCCATGTTCACTTCGTTAAACGTAGTGAGCATCGCAGTGGTATTTGATGCTTCGAGCAAACGCTCGGCAATACGTTTACGTAAACGCGTCATAGGCACACGTTTTTCAATGCGATCGCCAGCAGCTTCGAGTGCAACAACCGGTGCGGCGGTGCTTGTGGCAGGCGCAGCGGCTGGTGTTGATTTAAGGTGGTTAGCAACATCTTCTTTCATTACGCGGCCGTCTTTACCAGACCCGGCAACGATTGAAGTATTGATATTATTTTCTTCAGCCATTTTTCGAGCTGCAGGGTTTACCAGTTTGTCAGTTGTCGCGGATGCTTTTTCTGTGGTTGTAGCAGCTTTAGCGGCTGCTTGTGGTGCGGCAGTTGCAGCGGCACCAGGGATGCCTGCCACAAAAATGGCAATCACTTCATTGCTTTGAACTGTATCGCCTTCGCCTTTCTTTAGCTCAGAAATAATGCCGTCAGCAGGTGCAACGACTTCTAAAACCACTTTGTCGGTTTCGATATCAACGATTAACTCATCGCGCAATACCGCTTCACCTGGCTTTTTATGCCATGTTGCGATAGTGCCATCAGCTACTGATTCGGGGAACGTTGGCGCTTTAATTTCAATACTCATTACTATTCCTTCTCTCTCGCTATGACGTGTTAGTGGGGAAGACTGAAGGCTATACCTTCAGTGCCTGATTTACAAAACGGTTTTGTTCTTCGATGTGGGCAGACATATAACCACATGCTGGAGCTGCTGAAGCTTCGCGGCCAACATATTCCAAATACATACTTGGAAATAGGTCATGGGCAACACGGCGCAAGTGGTGTTGACTGCTGTACCAGGCGCCTTGGTTCATTGGCTCTTCCTGACACCAAACAATAGTCTTCAAGCGTTTGTAGGGTGCCAAAGCTGCTTTTAGTTCTTGCTCCGGGAAGGGATAAAGCTGTTCCAGGCGGATAAAAGCAACATCGTCCTGTTTGGATTCCATGCGCGCTTCTAACAAGGTGAAATAAACCTTACCGCTGCACAATACCACGCGTTTTACTTTCGCAGGTTCAACGCCTGTATCCGCAATCACATTCTGGAATTGGCCATTGGCTAATTCTTCCAGAGTTGAAGTTGCATGCTTGTGACGCAGCAGGGATTTAGGGCTCATGACAATCAAAGGGCGACGCATAGGGCGAATCGCTTGACGGCGTAGCATGTGGAAGACCTGTGCCGGTGTAGTCGGAACACACACTTGAATATTGTGCTCAGCACACAATTGCAAGAAGCGTTCAAGACGCGCTGATGAGTGTTCCGGGCCTTGCCCTTCATAACCGTGGGGTAATAACATGGTCAGGCCACACAAACGGCCCCACTTGTGTTCGCCGCTGGTAATAAACTGATCGATAACAACCTGGGCACCATTGGCAAAATCACCAAATTGCGCTTCCCAAATCACCAGGCCTTTTGGCGCAGTGGTCGAGTAGCCATATTCAAATGCCAACACAGCTTCTTCAGATAAATAAGAGTCAAACAAATCAAACCTAGGTTGATTGGCTTTCATATTGCAGATAGGCGTATAGGCCTGGCCATCTTTTTGGCTGTGTAAAACTGCATGGCGATGTGAAAATGTACCGCGACCTACGTCCTGGCCGGTCATACGTATTTCGTAACCTTGCTCGAGGAGTGTTGCATAAGCCAGGGTTTCTGCCATTCCCCAGTTAAGCGCCAAAGCACCACCGGCCATTTTGCGACGATCTTCGTAAATTTTTTCAACTTGTTTTTGCACGACTATGCCATCAGGAATTTCCAGCATTTTATTGGCAATTGCTTGCAATGCTTTTAACTCCATCCCCGTATTGGCGGGTGTTAACCAATCGTGACCAATAAACGGTGACCAATCGACAAACAGAGAACGATCCGGTTCACTTACTAAACCGCTGGCTACATGCTCACCGCGATCCAAAGCTGCGCGATAATTGGTTGTCATATCATCTGCTGTAGCTTGTGATAACAAGTTTGCAGCGATTAATTTATCTGCATAGATGGCGCGGGTCGTTTTTAAATTGCGAATGACTTGATACATCAACGGCTGAGTTGCGGATGGCTCGTCGGTTTCATTGTGACCGCGACGGCGATAGCAAACTAAATCTACCACTACGTCTTTTTTGAATTCGTAGCGGTAATCCATCGCTAATTGCGCAACAAATAATACGGCATCAGGGTCGTCACCGTTGACGTGAAAAATAGGGGCTTCAATCATTTTTGCAACGTCAGTGCAATACTCGGTAGAGCGCGCATCTTCACGTTTATTGGTGGTGAAACCTACCTGATTATTGATTACCAAATGTAAGGTTCCGCCAGTACCGTAAGCGCGAGTTTGAGACATTTGGAATGTCTCCATGACTACACCTTGCCCGGCAAATGCAGCATCGCCATGAACAACAATCGGTACTACTTTTGCGCCGGTTTTATCATTGCGACGATCCTGACGTGCGCGCACTGAACCTTCGACTACGGGCGATACAATTTCAAGATGCGATGGGTTAAATGCCATTGCAATGTGTAACTCACCGCCAGGTGTCATAAGGTTGGAAGAAAAACCTTGGTGATATTTAACATCTCCAGAAGTATCTACCAAACGTTTACCATCAAATTCTGCAAACAAATCAGAAGGGTTTTTACCGAACAAATTAATAAGCACATTCAGGCGGCCGCGATGTGCCATACCTAAAACAATTTCTTTTGCGCCATAAGTGCCAGCGCGTTTAACCAGCGCATCCACGAGTGGGATAAAACTTTCGCCACCTTCCAAACCGAAACGTTTGGTGCCCGGGTATTTGCTGTCGAGGTGCCGTTCAAGACCTTCCGCAGCAGTTAAACGTTCAAGCACTGCCAAGCGTTGTTCTTTGCTAAATTCAGGGTTTGAGCGCACGCTTTCCAAGCGTTGTTGCAACCATTGTTTTTCTGCCAAAGGGGTGATGTGCATAATTTCCACACCCACATGACCGCAATAAGTTTTTTCAAGCGCATCAATAATTTCGCGCAGCGGTGCTTCTTCTTTGCCAATAAACAAA
>JANYIO010000125.1 GCA_025362015.1 Gammaproteobacteria bacterium
GCAAGGGAATTTTTCCGGCAAACGTTTTGATGGTTTCAACCGACACACCGGCTTCATTAGGCGTACAAGGGCCAGGTGAAACAACTATCTTTTCCGGTGCAAGTGCGATAATTTCTTCGATGGTAATTTCATCATTGCGCACAACTTTCATTTCTGCGCCCAACTCGCCAAAATATTGCACAAGGTTGTAGGTAAACGAATCGTAGTTATCAATCATTAAAATCATTTTGCACCACCTGCTACATCAACAGCAGCTTTACCAACAATGTCTGTTTTATTTGCACCAACCATTTCCACAGCGCGAAAAATAGCGCGCGCTTTATTCATGGTTTCTTTCCACTCGAGTGCAGGAATTGAATCCGTTACTATTCCGCCACCCGCTTGCACATAAAGTTTTCCGTTTTTAATTACAGCAGTGCGAATAGCAATTGCAGTGTCCATATTGCCATTCCATGAAATATAACCGACAGCACCGCCATAAATACCGCGTTTTTCTGTTTCTATTTCGTCAATAATTTCCATCGCGCGAATTTTGGGTGCGCCCGATAAAGTGCCCGCAGGTAATGCCGCACGTAGTACATCCATTGCCTGCAAACCATCTTTTAATTGCCCGGTAACATTTGAAGTAATGTGCATAACGTGGGAGTAACGTTCTACCACCATTTTGTCGGTGAGCTTAACACTGCCAATTTTACTCACGCGGCCAACATCATTGCGGCCTAAATCTATCAGCATTAAATGTTCGGCAATTTCTTTGGGATCATTTACTAATTCAATTTCTAACGCTTTATCTTCTTCCGGTGTGCGGCCACGGCGACGAGTTCCTGCGATTGGCCTGACAGTCACTTCACCATTTTCTAACCGCGCTAAAATTTCCGGACTGGAGCCAACCACGTAGTGGTCACCCATATTCATAAAATACATATAGGGCGATGGATTTAAATTACGGAGTGCGCGATATAAATTTAGCGGTTCAGCATCAAAATCTATCGACATGCGTTGCGATGGCACAACTTGCATAATATCGCCAGAGAGCGTGTACTGTTTAATTTTTTCAACTGCACTTTTATAACCCGCTTCACCCATGTGTGAAGTAAATTGCAACTCTTTATTACCACTAGCGGGTAAATTTGATTGCAAACTTATAGGTGCAATACTCGGCGTGGATTGTGTTAATTGATGCGTTAATTCATCCAACCGAGCATTCGCTTTTGCGTAAGCGTTTTCAACTTCTGGATTCGCATGAATTACAAAAATTAATTTGCCCGCAAGATTATCAAACACCAAGACTTCATCTGAAACACACAATAAAATATCCGGCGTACCAATTACATCTTTCGGTGTAGTGGCTTTTAAATGCGGCTCTACATAACGCGCGCAATCGTAAGCAAAATAACCCACTAGCCCACCGGTAAAACGCGGCAAGCCGAGCACCTCTGGCGCGCGGTAACGCTGCTTAAATTCTTCCACAAAACTCAATGCATCGGCACGGGTATGACGCTCAACAATTTCACCGTCACGCTCAATCTGAATTTGATCACCAAAGGCTTTGAGCAGCGTGCGTGCAGGCAGGCCAATCATGGAGTAACGCCCCCATTTTTCGCCGCCCTGTACAGATTCAAATAAATACGAGTAAGGCCCACAGGCCAATTTAAGATAAGAGGACAGTGGCGTATCTAAATCCGCCAACACTTCACGCATAACGGGAATGCGGTTATAGCCCTGCTGGGCTAATTCAGAAAACTGTTCGGGAGTCATATCTGTACCTTTTGCGACTGCCAAAGCTGGTTGGCTCGCCTTAAACTTATTTTTTTGGATCACCACCTGCGGCGCCAATAGGGCAAACAGGCAAGCAAATTATTGAAGTAGCCCTTCTCATTTATTAAGAGCCTTTTTATTAAGAGCCCTTATTCAAGATTCGAGAGGCAAAGGGGACTAGCAACGCCATCGAGCGAAGGGGGCAACGCATTCTATGTGAGAAAGCAGCGAGTAATGCACGGGGGTAGTCCTAATATGATGTAAGTGAAGTGTACTGAATTAATCCAGAAATGCCTACCCTGAATTTAGCCACTATTTAAAATTAGGCTAAAGCTAATTCAGCATGCATTGCCATTATGGCTTCTTGATAGTTAGGCGCATTAAAAATCGCAGAGCCAGACACAAAAGTATCTGCTCCAGCCTGAGCGATACTGCGAATATTCGCAGGCCCTACCCCGCCATCCACTTCAAGCCGAATCGCAAAACCACTAGCATCAATTAAAGCGCGCGCTTCGCGAATTTTAACAAGTGTGTGCGGGATAAACGCTTGACCGCCAAAACCAGGGTTGACTGACATCAATAGCAGCATATCCAGCTTATCCATCACATTCTGGATGAGCGAGAGCGAACTGGCTGGGTTCAACACCAAGCCTGCTTTACAACCTTTATCCTTAATAAGTTGCAATGAACGATCCACATGACGCGATGCTTCAGGATGAAAGCTAATGTAAGTAGCACCGGCATCGGCAAATTGCACGATCAAATCATCCACTGGCTCAACCATTAAATGCACATCAATCGGCGCCGCAATCCCGTATTTCCGCAATGCTTTACAGACCATTGGGCCGATGGTGAGATTGGGTACATAATGATTATCCATCACATCAAAATGAATAAAATCGCCACCGGCAGCCAGGACAGCGTCTGCCTCTTCACCTAAACGCGCAAAGTCCGCCGACAAAATAGAAGGCGCTATTTTAAAATCTCGTTTAAAGTTATGCATATCTTTAAAGTTTTCTGCACCCCCCAAGTCTTTTATACTCAAGTTTTTCATATAAGCTCCGATGACCAGAATAGGATATCTAAAAGCATTGTAGTGAGGTAAACCGCTACAAGGCAACGAGAGAAAATAAAAGCGTTATGTATAAACTCCGTAAAAGCCTATTAATCCGCCAATTAGGTCTAGTGTTTGCACTAGGATTACAGGCACCGCTATTGGTAGCTCAAGCACCCGGCGATCCAGCACCAAGTGTGCCTGCATCCGCTGAATCTACGGTCGCGCCCACTGTAACAGCGCCCGATGAAAAACCAATATTCCCCTCTATCCCCGAACGTGATAACGCGTTACTTGCCGTCGCCCGGCCCACTGAAATTCAGTGGCTGGAGACCCCCAACGAAAAAATTATTGCACTTTTCAAAGCTGGGGAAACACGTAAAACCCGAGGCACATTGTTAATTTTACACGCCCCTGAGTTACCACAATTGTGGCCAGCGCCACTGGAGAGTCTCCGCCGCAATCTTCCTATTTACGGCTGGGATACCATGACGGTTCCGCTGCCATCTGCACATTCCGCGCAAACACCAACGCACAACAAATCCCTTGAGGCAAATAGTTCGAGTGGCTCTCAACTAACCAGCGCTGCTTCATTGTCTATTGCGTCTTCAGTAGATAACTCTTCAGCAGCACAAACTTCATCAGTACCTAGCCAGGAAATTATAGCGTCACTCCCTCGCTCGCAATTGATCACTGAACGAGTTGACGCAGCAATTACTCTGCTTAGCAAAATTGGTCAGCCCAATCTTGTTGTCGTTGTGGATAACAGCAGTGCGCCAGACAGCCTCGTGGAACTATACAAGAAAAACATACAAGCACTGGTGTTAGTAAATTTACAAGAACAGGAACCCCTCACGCAGGAGCAATTAGCCGCTATTTTTTCTGTGACAAAATTACCGGTTATGGATGTGTTTTTTTCGCCCGACAATCAATTCCAAATTGAAGTGCGACGCTTACACCATGCCGAGGCCATGCGTAAGAATCTTAAAGACTATCAACAGCTGATATTACCGCCAGAACATATTGTCACGGTGAATGACCAGCAAAGTTTTTGGCTAGACAAAGTACGCGGATTTATTAAAAAAACGACGGGGAAAACAACCACAAAAAAATAAACATCTAAACAAAAAAGGGCGACCCCTTTCGGGGCAGCCCTTACGCCATTTAACTTCAATCCTTGTTAAGTCATCCAGCCTTACATCCTGCTGAGCTTCATTATCCTTAAAAACAACTTCCAAACTAACCACGATATTAGGCGCATCCTTTGACCTTTCTTGGCCAACATCCATTCCCAGAAGACCTCCTTGTTGGAAACCATTGTCATGGAAAAGCCGCAACAGCAACAGTCGCAAAAAACGCTTATTTTTGTAGGACATTAACTACAAGAGGGAGCGGACAACATCAGCAAGTATGAGGTAAACCGCCGAATCATTTAGCCTAATCATTTAATAGCACTAAATCTGCCAGCCGCTTATGCAAAGCACCTATCACTGGCGGACAACAAGCGCGGGTTGCTAAATAATGTTCATTAAACAACTGAAAATAATTCAACAGCACCTCACTGTTTTTCTGTTCACCCGCCAACTGTAAACACAAAGCAGCCGCTTCTGCGGTAGATAAATAATTATCCTGGTGGGATTTACGCATCGCATAGCTTTTTACATAATCGCGCAAAAAAACATCCGATAGAGAAATGCACGCAACACCATCCAACCAACGGCTTAAATGAAACATCCTACTGCTTTGCTTCCAGGTTCCATCCAGCAAAATAAACGTGGAAATCTTTTCACTGCGTGGAATTTCACTAAAAATAGTGCGCTCCACTTTTCCTACACACTCAACCCCAGCATCTGCATTCGCATCTGCATTCGCATCTGTGTTCGCATCTGTGTTCGCAGGGAATACAATAAAACACTGGCGCTTTTTATCTTGCAATAATGTTAATAATTCTTTTGCTGGCGCCGTGCGATCCCAACAAAATACATGTGTTTGCTCTGGCAACACATCGGCAATTAACCGCCCTGTATTTGTTGGCTTAAATACCTCTATCCGATGCATCACCAGAATAAATTCACACGAGGATTGCAACTCAGGTCGCCATGCACATAGGCACGCAAAATTTCCCATTTGGCAAATCTCACAGCGTATAACCGATTTACCACGCGCCAAAAATTCGGTCGTAGATTCAGCTAAACGCTGCGCACGTAGGTGATGAAATTGATTCGCAAATAAAACCATTAAGAACTCAAGGCGGGCTTAACCGCTAAATGCACTATTTAAATCAGACAAAAGGTCGAAGTTTAATCATATTTATGTGGCTTTTCATGACAAATAATCAAAAAATTTTTCAAAAAAATGCTTAATGCGCCAAAAATGGCGCAAAATACAACAAATTTTTGTGTATTTTTTCTTCTGAAATTGGATAAAAGCTTACCGCTAACTCACTGTAAATAATATGTTTTTATTAATAACCCTTTAGTTTAGGTCAGTTGCCTACCCGAGTTTCGCTCAAAAAACAAGCTAGGCAGCGCACATACAAGTCTTTAAAATAGCCCTATATTGCAACGAATCGGGAAGGGATAGATTCGGCAATAAGTGCCTACCACGAAAATGAACGACCCTGGGAGTAATGCAGTTCAAACATCGAGGAACCTTTTATGGATATTCGAAAGCGCTCAAGAGTAAAACGATTTACTCTCACTAATTTTTTTATTGCCTTACTACTCGTGTGTTGCTGCAGTTTACTCGTACGTAGCGTGCCACCGAGCCAATTAGAACAAGTACTCGCAAGTGGTGAGTTGCGCGTTATTTCACGCAGTGACCCCACAACTTTTTACGAAGGCGCTAACGGTTTAACAGGTTTTGAATACACTTTGCTGCAAGATTTTGCAAAATCTTTGGGTGTGAAGCTGGTCATTCAAGATGATGACAAAGCGACTAAAACTTATTTTAAAATCAACAATGATGTTTTTGATTTAGTCAGCGCCAGCATAATTGCAAAATTAAATGCGTCGCAACATTTACGCTTTACTTCACCCTACATGGAAGTTACTCAGCAAGTAATTTATAACACGACTCAAACTGCACCCACTGAATTAAATGATTTGCTTGGCAAAAATATTGTAGTGCTCGCAAAATCAACACAACTAGAACAACTGCGCACTCTACAACAAACACTTCCCGAATTACGCTGGAAAGAAATGGACGGCGTGGAAATCATTGACCTGCTTGATATGGTTGAACAAGGCCAAGCGGATTATGCAGTGATTGATTCAGCAATTTATACACTTTATCGTTATTCTTACCCACACACAGAATTCGCACTGAACCTTAACACACCTCAACCTGTGACTTGGGCGTTCACACAATCGCGCGATAATAGCCTTTATGATGCAGCGCAAAAGTATTTGGCCAACATTCACCAAAACGGATCGCTTGCGCAAATCACAGCGCGCTTTTTTGAGCAACTTGAAACTATTACCAGTAGCGATGCCATGATGTTTTCTTATCGTTTGGAAAAACGTTTACCTCAGTGGGAAGATGGTATTAAAACTGCGGCAAATGAATATGGGCTGGATTGGAAATTATTAGCTGCAATTGGCTATCAAGAATCACAGTGGAATCCTCAAGCAGAATCTGTAACGGGAGTGCGCGGCTTTATGATGCTAACTTTTGATACAGCAAAAGAACTCGGCGTCAGTGATCGTGAAGACCCCAATCAAAGTATTAACGGCGGCGCAAAATATATTAAAAGTTTACAAGAACGTTTGCCCGAAAATATACAAGGTGAGGATCGCTTATGCATGACCTTGGCAGCTTATAATTTGGGCTTAGGCCACTTAGAAGATGCGCGCGTGCTCACTGAAAAAATGGGCGGCAATCCCAACCATTGGGAAGATGTTAGTCAACGCTTTCCATTGCTAGCCAAATACCAATATTACAATACTGCTAAGCATGGCTATGCGCGCGGCTGGGAGCCCGTAGCTTATGTGCAAAACGTACTCAACTACCAAAAAATTCTTGTGTGGCATGAGCAACACGAGTTATTCCGCTTGGCAACATCGAATACCAACTCTGACGATGCAACAAATTCGTTACAAACCGAACCTACTGCAATCGAAAAACTAAGTCGCAATAATTTGGATAACTCTTTGTCTTTATCTATTTTGTAATTTTTTTGTAAATCTTTTTTTGTAAATCTTTTTTTGTTAATTTGTTTAGGGTTCGATTTTTACGTTTAGCACCTTTTGTTGCTTAGCCTCTTCACGGCGACGTTGAAAAAAATGGCTCAACTGCTGTTGACAATCTGCTGCACAAACACCGCCACTGTATTCCAGCCGATGATTAAAGTGCTCGCTGTCCAACAAGCGGCTTTTACTTTCCACTGCACCAGCTTTAGTTTCCGTAGTGCCATACACTAACCGAGCTACGCGCGCATGCACCAAAGCACCCACGCACATAGTGCATGGTTCAAGCGTGACATAAAGTGTTGCACCCACTAAACGATAATTGAGTTCCTGCAGTGCCGCCATACGCAGCGCAACTATTTCAGCGTGAGCAGTAGGGTCATGACTCGTTATAGGCTGATTAAACCCTTCACCAATCATTTCATCGTTGCGTACAATCACTGCACCTACCGGTACCTCATCAAGCGCTTCTCCTTGTGCGGCCAATTCAAGTGCGCGGCGCATCCAACGCTCATCCTGTAGTTGAAAATCTATTTCAGACACTGGATTTACCTGCCCCCTTCGTTATCAACAGTTTTGTTAGCAACAGCTTCGTTAACACCAGTTTCGTTATCCACAGCAGTGTTATCTGCTGCCTCATTATTTTTAGCGAAAGACTTAATTTCTGCGGCGGAAAGATCACGCACAAATTGAAAGCGTGGAATAGCTTTGCCATCAATACTAACCGTTTCTACGAACATACTTAAGGGCCTTACCCACCAGGAATAGTCATCATATAAACATTGGTATACTACTAAAGCTTCGCGTGTTTCGCTGTGATGTGCGACTTGAAAAACATAATAATCATTGCCCTTGTAGTGGCGATACAAGCCAGATTGTAAAATCATTATTTAATAACTCGATAACGAAAACAGCATTAAATTACACCAGCTTCTCTTAAAGTATTGATTTCGGCCGAAGATAAATTTAAAATATTTTCTAAAATATCCTGAGTATGACTACCCACTTCCAAGCCCGGCCAATCAGTGCGGCCCGGAGTTTCAGAAAGCTTGGGTAATATCGCCGGAATTTTTAATGGCTTACCATTAATTTCAACTTGCTCGAACATGCCGCGCGCATTGAAATGTGGATCAGCAAACATATCTTCTACATTGTAAATCGGGCCTCCGGGCACACGAGCTTTTTCAAGCAAAGCTAGAATTTCATCGGAATCTTTACTTAAGCACCATGTCGCAAGTACGTGGTCTATTTCAGCTTCATGAATAACACGACCAGCATTGTTAGCCATGCGTGGGTCATACGCCATTTCTGGCTGACCAACAACTTCCATTAAGCGTTGGAAAATTGAATCACCATTGCCACCGATCACAACATACTTTCTATTTTTGCAACGATAAGTATTGGTGGGCACGATGCCAGTAACGGTAGTACCCGATGGCTGACGAATTACCCCGGCACCATCAAATTCAGGCACAACAGCCTCCATCAAATTAAACATAGCTTCATAAAGCGCAACGTCTACTACCTGTCCATCACCTTCATTTGCGCCATTCCGCTCACGCTCAAGTAATGCAAGGGTAATGCCCAGCGCTGCATGAATGCCCGCAATAGTATCGCCAATACTTAAATTGGGACGCACTGGTGCCTGATCTGCAAAACCATTTACAAAACGAAAACCACTCATGCCTTCGCACACAGAAGCGAACCCAGGTTTGCTTGCATAAGGCCCGGTTTGGCCATAACCGGAAATGCGCGCATAAACACACTTTGGATTTGTTTTTTTAATTTCCGTCGGACCCAAACCCCAGCCCTCCATAACACCTGGGCGAAAATTTTCAATCACAACATCAGCAGTATCAATTAATTGTCGCGCAATTTTTTGACCTTCAATTTTTTTTAAATTCAGCGTAATACTTTTTTTATTACGGCCCAGGCTGCGCCACCAAAGTGATGTACCGTTTTCTAATACACGCCATCCACGAATAGGATCACCGGTTTCCGGCGGTTCGATTTTAATAAGCTCAGCACCAAAATACGCAAGCATACAACCAGCAAACGGACCAGCTAGTAATTGCCCAATTTCGATGACACGGATGCCATCCAAAGGGCGGCGTTTATTAGCAACGGGAGATAAAGATTTTTGCATAGATGTTTAATCATTGTGAAAAAAATGTTTATGGTTTCAATTGTTTATGGTTCTAGGCGATTAATTGCCCATGAATTATCTGGCTGTAAATTATATTGAAAGCGATCGTGCAAACGATTTTCACCACCTTGCCAAAATTCTATTTGATGCGGCTTCACACGAAAGCCACCCCAAAAATCCGGCAATGGAATTTCACCTTTTGCAAATTTATTTTTCATTAACTCAAATTGCTGCATCAATAATGCGCGCGAAGATATTGGGCGACTTTGTTGCGATGCCCACGCGCCTAATTGGCTGTCGCGCGGACGGGTGATAAAATATTTTAAAACCTCAGTGGTAGATAATTCTTCAGCAACACCACAAACTTTGACCTGTCGTTCTAAAATATGCCAAGGAAAGTGCAAACTAATTTTTGGGTTTTGTTTTAATTCTTGCGCCTTACGGCTGCGCAGGTTGGTATAGAACACAAAACCTTTTTCATCTAAATTCTTTAATAACACAATCCGCTGCGACGGCTGGCCGCTGGCATCCACAGTAGCGATTGTCATGGCGTTGGGGTCAGGAACATCTGCAGCGATAATTTGCTGCATCCAACGATTGAATTGCTCAAACGGATTTTCGGCCAAATCAGCCAATTCCAATCCGCCTTGCAGATATTCGCGACGCAAGTTTGCTAAATCCAGAGCCATGGTTCTCACCTTATAAAATCATGTTTGCATACTAATCCCCGGCAACAAAAAAGGCACTGTTTTCACAGTGCCTTTTTTGTTGCTGTTTATGTAAAAGCAATAAGCGTTACAATAATACCTTCACTCTTGCTGCATAGTCAGCGTCCGCTTTACCAAGCTGTATCAACATACGCTCTTGCACTGAGACAGTTGTTTGACGAAGCCCCGCCGCGATATTACCTACTAATTGCTGCTTTTGATTTTCATTCATTACACGAAATAAATCGCCTGCTTGGGAGTGATAATCCTCGTCGGATTGATCATAAGTTGTTAAGGCTGCGGTGGAAAGATGCAGGGGCGGCTCTTTAAATGCCGTGCCAGGCACAGGTGCGCCTTGATCTATACGATCATTGGGATAAAAATTTGCCCCACTCGATTGAACTTGCGCACCGTTGTGCATCGGGCATCCCGCCATAGCACCATCGCGCTGATAATGATTCACAGGGCAACGTGGGGCGTTGACTGGAATCTGATTATGATTGACCCCAACACGATAGCGATGTGCATCCTGATAGGCTAACAACCGCGCTTGCAGCATTTTATCGGGCGACACTCCTACACCGGGAACCAGGTTGCTCGGTGCAAAGGCTACCTGCTCAGTTTCGGCAAAGTAATTTTGCACATTGCGATTCAACTCCAACTGTCCAATTTCTATCACAGGGAAATCGCGATACGGCCAGACTTTAGTCATATCAAACGGATTTATGTGGTAAGAACCCGCTTGCTGCTCCGTCATTATCTGCAATTGTACTGTCCAGCTTGGAAAATCACCGCGATCAATTGCTTCGACCAAATCTTGTTGTGCACCATGAGCAGGCAGACATGCGGCTTCTTCGTTGGTGACGGTTTTGATTCCCTGATTGGTTTTGAAATGCCATTTAATCCAAACCCTCTCGCCCTTGTCATTCCACAAACTCAAGGTATGGGAGCTAAATCCGTGAATGTGACGATAAGAGGCCGGAATACCTCGATCAGACATGAGAATCGTCATCTGGTGCAGAGATTGCGGATGACTGGCCCAGAACTCATAAACCGTTTGCGCATCGGGTAAGTTAGTGCGCGGATTTTTCTTTTGCGAGTGGACAAAATCAGGAAACTTCATTGGATCATTCAAGAAAAATACAGGTGTATTATTGCCAACCATGTCGAAATTGCCTTGCCTGGTATAAAACTTAACTGCAAAACCACGCGGATCACGCGCATAATCGCTTGAATCCTGCCCCCCTCCCACAGTAGAGAAGCGTACAAATACTTCCGTTTTTTCGCCGACTCGTTGTAAAAAATCAGCGATGGTGACGTCGCTCAAACTTTTACTGAGCACGAAATCACCATAAGCTCCAGTGCCACGCGCGTGCACGACACGCTCCGGAATACGCTCGCGATTAAAATGCGCGAGCTTTTCAAACAAATAGTGATTATCAAAAGTTAAAGGCCCACGGGGGCCGACGCTAATACTGTTGTTATCTTCTGCAACAGGTGCCCCAGCCGAAGTCGTTAAGGTTGTAGTATTCATAAGTTGTTCTTCCATTGTGAGGGTAATCTTAATATTTGTGTACAAATGTTAACTTCATGACTAGCTTAGCTAATAACAGGCTATATTTAAAATCAATTGTATAAATATCTTCGATAGATTTTATTGCTAATATTTTTTCAAACAATTTACGTAGAAATATAAAATCGTTAGGCACAGGTTTAACTAACAGCTAAACTACTAATAGACAAAATGCAAATTAATACGCCATTCAACATCTATCAAAAAGTTTGATTTGAAAAATGACGGTAATGAAGAACGCAATACACTGAAGCTTTATAGCTTTCACACCGGTATACACAGCGCTTATGAAATCGTCTGAATCTGTTATTGGTATTATTCTCGCAGGTGGCTTAGCGCGCCGAATGGGGGGTGGAGATAAATGTTTGCTTCCCTTAGCGGGCAAAACACTCTTACAGCGCGTTATTGATCGCGCCCAACCACAAGTTGCGCGGCTATTACTGAATGCCAATGGCAACAGCCTGCGCTTCGCACGTACGCACTTACCTATATTAGCGGATGCATCCGCAAGCAATCTTGGCCCTCTCGCAGGGATTCAGGTGGGATTGAAATGGATGCAGGCCAATACCTCGCACACATGGCTTGCTAGCTTTGCTTCTGATACACCATTTTTCCCAGCTGACGTAGTAGAACAACTTTATCTAGCAACTCAAATAAAACCATCTACTCTAGTGGTAGCTAGTTCAAAATTACAAACACACCCAGTTTTTGCACTTTGGCATATTTCGTTGCTCGAAAAAATCGATGCGCAACTGCAAACTGGTGAAATTCCTCGTTTACAAGATTGGATAAAAAATCAAAACTCTCAGATTGTCGATTTCACTGCACATGAATATGACCCATTTTTCAACATAAACACGCCACAAGATCTCTATACAGCTGAACCTTTAGCGTCGCTGTTAAAATAGTACATTTTCTAAAATCACAACCAGACTAAAGTAAAAATGCCTGCACCTAAGCATTTATAAATTGTTTTATGTTTATTCTCAAATGAGCATCAAGTTGATATGCTGCCGCCACTTTTTGTGGAGAATAATATGATTATTTGGCGATCATTGTGCTTAGTTCAGTTTTTTATTTTGCTCACAATTTTCTTGTTTTTAGGTTTAACACCAGCACCTGAAATCTATGTACCCGTATTTAACGATAAATTAATGCATTTTAGCGGATATTTTGTTGCTGCCTTTTCTATTAGCTTTGCATACCCTCGCAGCGCTTTTTGGCAGCGAGCAATTTTTCTGATTTTATTTTCAATCGGTATTGAAATTGGACAACATTTTATGCCGCCCCGCACTTTTGACCTGTTTGATATTTGTGCAAATTCCGGGGGAGTTTTAACGGGGCTTACGCTCATTGCTATTTTAGAAAAAGAACTATTGTGGTTTAAAAAGTTTTTACATTTAAGCAAGCAATAAATTTTTTTTGCAAAAAACTCCCGCAATAAAAAAGGCCAGCATTTGCTGACCTTTTTTATTTTATACTTTACAAAACTACAGTAGTAAACGTCTTACATCTGCAACTGCAGCCACCAGGAAGGTGAAAAAGCGACCAGCATCAGCGCCGTTAACCGCACGATGATCGTAAGAAAGTGATAACGGTAACATATTGCGTGGCAGAAACTCTTTACCATTCCATACCGGTTTCATTTGCGCTCTAGACACCCCCAAAATCGCCACTTCCGGTGCATTCACAATCGGCGTAAAACCATTGCCGCCCATCGCACCCAAACTAGAAATAGTGAAGCATCCACCCTGCATATCAGCAGGCATTAATTTGCCATCGCGTGCCTTTTTCGCCATGGCATTAATTTCATCGGTCAATTCCCACAAGCCCTTTTTATCAACATTGCGGATAACCGG
>JANYIO010000155.1 GCA_025362015.1 Gammaproteobacteria bacterium
ATTGAGATAAACACTTATATTTGTCATAGTTCCGATTGATTCCAACGCATCCGTTGAGCCATACACAGCTGCATTTAGATAAATCTCTTTAGCTTTTTCGAACCCATATTGGCGATAATAAATATCACCTAAATATTTCATTGCACGAATGTCACCACCCTCTGATAATTTTTTCAAAGTATCTTCGTTGTAACTGCCATATTCGTTATTTGCTTCGCCCCAATACACATAACCCCTGGCATCAAACCAGCTTTTTACCTGTGCCATATCCGCAGGGTTACCCATAATCGACTGAAAGTTTGCAGCTATAGGGCTGAGGTTTTCTTGCTTGGTTTGCGTTATGGGTTGCGTTGTTTGTTGACGTGCACTAGGCAGCCCATATTCAACATTGGTGGTTTGCGTTATTTCCAGTTGTGTGTGGTGCTCTGAAGAAATCAGATTATTTTTGTTGCTGTTTAGCCACAGGATAATGGCAATACTTGCAGCAACTAAACCGATAAATAAAAAATTCCTTGAATTGATAGCTGACATTAAAATATTAATCCTGATTTGTATCCATCACTGTTAAAATATTCAATTCACTGTTGTGTAGATTATTCATTTAAAAAAATCCGTGCAGTTTAATACACGGATTTTTTAATGCGCTCAATAATTCTAGGGCATTTCCAGCTGTTGAAAATAACTTTCAACTGAAACAGGAATAGTATTATCAAATTCACCCAACCCCAAACTTCTACGCTTTTGTGCTAAATCATCGTAAATTTCTTGTGAGCGTTTTTGAATCTGGTCAGATATTTCTTTTGTAACTTGAAAATTTTCAATCTTAATAAAATCTTTAGCACCAACAATATTAGGCCACCTATCACCACGTAAGCTCGCAGCGTTATACCATGCCAGCGTTTCTATTGCGGCTGCCTGTTTTGTTTCGGGGGTTTTGGCCTTGTCAAAAATACTTATACTAATCATAGTCCCAATGGTATGGATTGCATCTGTTGATCCATGCACGGCTGCATCCAAATATACCTCTTTAGCTTTGTCGAACCCAAATTCTCCATAATAAAGATCACCTAATTTTTTCATTGCACGAATATCACCACCCGCTGATAGTTTTTTCAAAGTATCTTCGCTGTAACTGCCATATTCGTTATTTGCTTCGCCCCAATACACATAACCTCTGGTATCAAACCAACTTTTTACCTGTGCCATATCAGCAGGGTTACCCATAATAGACTGAAAATCTGCGGCCAAAGGGCTTAGTGTTTGTTGTGTAGTTTGTGTTATGGGTTGTGTTGGCTGTTGCGCTGTTTGTTGACGCGCACCAGGCAGCCCATATTCAACACTGGCGGTTTGTGTTATTTCCAGTTGCGTGTGGTGCTCTGAAGAAATCAGATTATTTTTGTTGCTGTTTAGCCACAGGATAATGGCAATACTTGCAGCAACTAAACCTATTATGAAACCTGTTTTTTTGGAGTGATTTGTTGCTACAAACGGAATTATTTTTTCAATGTCCATAATATTTTCCTGAACTTTATTGTCCTTCAATGCACGTTGTAAATAAAGGCCGAACAGGGTTAGTGCTCGGCCTTTGATGTTTTAAACGTTATGGCTTACTTTATTTCAATCCAAAAAATTTTTTTACGCCTGAAGGTTCGCTGTTATCAAAATCACCCAAACCTTTTGCGCGACGAATTGTTTGCAATTGATCGTACATTTCTTGTGCTCTGTTATCAACAAGCTGTTGCTCTTGCGGAGTTAACACTAAATCCACCCCATACAATATTTTATATGTAGTTTCAAAACCTTTTTGCGTTACTGTAGATAATGATTTATCTCCACGTATAGCTATTAACTTTGACACCGCTAAAGTTTCTAACGTAGAGGGTCTCCGCTGCTCTTCAGTTGCTTCATTTGTAGAGTTTGGAGCTGTGTAAATCATTAAATCTTGCAATGCACCTGTAGAGCCATAAATTGTTGCTAAATTTAAATACAGAGTAGCAGACTTTCTATCGTCTACTTTGAAAGCTCTACTAGTTAAGATATCCAGAGCTAAAATATCGCCTCTTTTACCAAGCTCTTGTAGTACTTCGTCTGAATAATTTTTATAAACTTCCTTGTCTTGCTCTCTAAAGTAACCACGATCACTCATCCAATTATGTAGTTCAGCCACTTCTGTTGGGGAAAACAACATATAGGATTGACCATTAACCGTAATGGGTTTTGACGAATCTATTTTTGCAAAGTCCAGCTTGGTATCATCTTGCGTAGCGGGTTTTTCTGATACTACCTGAGGTTGCGCAAGCTTATTTGCCAATGGTTCTTGCGCTGCCGTGACTTTTTTGGTGCCCAATAAACGCTACAGGCAACAGCAATAAGCACAAATAAACCCACCAACTTACGACTGACTTTATTGCTGGTAATGTCCATCAATTTCCCCTGAAGGTATCAGTCTATTTGATATTGCAAACTGCTTTTGTTTCGGCCATATTAAGTGCACAAATAGATAAACCTGTATCTCGAATAGCCTTTTTATTTTCGAAGCACACTTTACCTGATTCTCCCCCAATCAATATTATTACAAAGCATGGAATGAGCACAGTACGCATTCGACGGAACTCTAATGGCAAGCGTTTTAAGAAAAAGGTAAAAAATGCAAGGAGCGTAAGACAAATCACAGCACTAGCATAATTATAATATCCACAATACTTTGAAGATTTTAAGTTTTCCTTATGACTATCTAATTCGCACTTGGCAAGATCAATCTCTATAGTGTTGCATTTTATTAAAAGAGTATTATTCTCGTTGGCAGTTGCATTGGGAGCTAATAGTTGCGGCAGAAAGACAAGGATAATTAACTGAATAATATAATAGAATTTATTTTTCATGCTGACCTTTCTTTAAAAAAATTTAAGCTACCTGTGATAATAACGGGAGCCGAAGAAAAAATAGAGCCGTTAGCAACGACTCGTTTTTCTTCACAATATATTTTGGTTTTTTTCATCACTTCTAAATTTTATTGCCATTCAATGCACATAGCAAATAAAAAGCCGACCCCAGTGAGGAATGTGAGGGATTAGGATTATCCATTAATGCTGATAAAACCCAAGAATTAAAACTTGTTAGTTAGTGAATTATTTTTCACAAATCTTTTTGATTTTTGCTTGGTTGTTAGCACAAATAGACAAATTTATTCCGCGAATCGCATCTTGATCGTTGTAGCAAACCTTGGTGCCTCCGCTTCCAATCATGCTGATAAATAAAAATCCCACGGCACAGAGCACCGTCAACACTCGGCGAGCAACTAATGAGGCGCGCCTTAAGAAAAAAGCAACAAGCAATAAGAATGCAGCATAAGCAATAGCACTTCCAAAAATATAATATTGACAATGGCTTGTTGAGCTTGAATATATACGTTGCGATTCGCTTTTGCACTCGGACAAATCAAGATCGATAGTGTCACATTTGGTTTTAGATAATGGGTAGTCATTAACATCATCTACAATAGTAACTGCCAATGCAAAATTTGGCAGTAGGATGATAATTGTTAACTGGGCAATAAGACAAAATAATTTTTTCATGTAACTCTTTTAGGGACTAATTAAAATCATTAGCAATGGTATATGTATGTGAAAAAAGCCGAACAGTGGTTACTGCCCGGCTTTTAGATGTTATGAATATTATTGTTTACTTTAATTCAATCCAAAAAATTTTTTCACGCCTGAAGGTTCGCTATTTTCAAAATCACCCAAACCTTTTGCGCGACGAATCTCTTGAAACTGATCATAAATTTCTTGTGCTCGGTTATCAATAAATTGTTGTTCTTCCTGCGTTAACACTAAATCCACTCCATATAGATTTTTATAGCTGTTTACAAAACCTCTTTTTGATACTGCTGATAAAGATCTATCACCACGTAGTTCTATCACTTTTGTTACCGCTAAAGTTTCTAATGCAGCAGGCCTCCTCGTCGCTTCAGTGGCGTCATTTGTAGAGTTTGGTGCCGTATAAATTGTTAGGCCATCGAGCTCAGTTGTTGAACCGTAAATCACGGCTAGGTTCATATAGAATGTTGCAGCTTTTTTATCTGCATTTTTTACAGCCCTAGTCGCCAAAATATTGAGTGCCCGTAGATCGCCCTTTTTACCAAGCTCTGTAAGTACTCCATCCGAATAGGTTTCATAATTTTCCATTTCCTGTGATCTAAAGTAACCGCGATCACTCATCCAATTATGTAGATCAGCCACTTCTGTTGGGGAAAACAACATATAGGATTGACCATTAACCGTAATGGGTTTTGACGAATCTATTTTAGCAAAGTCCAGCTTGCTATCATCTTGCGTAGCGGGGTTTTCTGATACTACCTGATGTTGCGCAAGCTTATTTGCCAATGGCTCTTGCGCTGCTGTGACTTGAGGTGTGGTTTTTGGTGTTGATAAAACATAATACCCCCCCAACACACCTACAACAGCGATTGCCCCTATCCATCTGATAAATTTGTTTTTAAATATCAACATAAAATTCCTCACGAAATAAAAAATACAATAAGTTGGTGAATTATTTTCCACACATTTGCTTGGTTTTTAATTGATTGCTATCACATATAGCCAAATTTTTATCCCGTATCGCACCAGGGTCACTGTAGCAAGAACTTGCCCCCCAACCGGCTGTGCCGCCGCCCACAGCACCAACGCCAATAATCCCTAAAATTACCCAGCCACCCGGATTACTGCCTAATAGAGCAAGGCCACCCAAGCCTAGAGCAGCACCGGCACCCATGGTTCCACCACCTAAAGTAAAGTACCCACAGTTAGATGTTGCTCGCGTGTATATATCTTGCGTATCTCTCTTGCATTGCAAAAAAGCACCTTCGATATTGTCGCATGCTAGTGCCATAGCATCAGCTTTTGCCTGTGTAATAAAGCTGGCATTATTTCCCATGTTAGCGACAGCACTGCCAGTCGGCGTATAGCCATCCATTCCAGATCCAGAGCCTGCCCCAGGACTATAAGGTGGCGCTGTTACAGTGACGGTA
>JANYIO010000197.1 GCA_025362015.1 Gammaproteobacteria bacterium
GCGCGGCCTTGCGCGTCGAGAACGGGAGTGGCGTTGTTATAGCTGTCGGCCATCTTATATAAACCTGCAAGACTTATTTGTGCTACTTGTTGCGAGTGTTATAACCAAGCTCTTGCTATGTTGCGTCCTCCATATCTTTTATGATGCGTGTCAACCCTTTCAAGGTATCTGCGTTATAGGGTGTAAGGAATACAAATCCTTAATTTAACCCTCATTAATTTAATTGGCATTTACGCGGAGTATTTTATGAAAATTATCAAGGTAGCTATGGTTTTGGCACTATGCCCTTTGTTTGCAGCGAGCGCGTTTGCGCAAACAGTGGATACGGAAGTCATTCGTAATGTTAATCAACAAGAGCGCATTGAGAAAGGCCTTGAATCTGGCGCGCTTAATACTAAAGAGGCCGCTAGTCTCGAAAGAAAAGAAGCGCGTGTAGATCATATGGAAGCTCATGCACTTAAAGACGGTACAGTAACCACGCAAGAAGCTGATCGAATTAAAGCCGCACAAAATAAAACGAGCGCTGCAATTTATAATCAAAAACATGATGCACAGAAAGGCAATCCTGATTCGGTATCGTCAATGCGTATGCAAGAAGATGTGCAACGTAACGTCAATCAACAAAATCGTATTGAGAAGGGTGTAAGCTCGGGTGCTTTAACCAATCAAGAAGCTGCCAAGCTTGAGCGCGGCCAGGCACGGGAAAGCCGTCGTGAAGCGCGTGCCGGTGCGGATGGTCATGTAAGTACAGCGGAGCAAAACAAAATTCAACGTACCGAGGATAGACAAAGCCGTAGAATTCATCATGAAAAGCACGATAAGCAAACCAAATCTTAAGACTAATTTAATTCTCTACGTCGTAAGAGATGATCGCGCACAAGGAGCAATGTGCGCGATCCATTAATTTTTACCTAACCATGTCCTTGCATGTTCCCAGCGCAATAAAACTAGTTGTTCCAACAAAGCAATAATAATTAAAGATGCGCCGAGTACAGGTAATAGAATTGCAGCGACCAGAATAATCACAACAAAACCTACACCAATTTTTGCATCCGGCATTGCTGGCGGCGCACCCAATACACCTTCGGGTGCGCGCTTTCGCCACATCATAAAACCGACAACACTCATTAAAAGCAAACCAATCGCTGTGATTAATCCCAACAACTGATTAAACCAACCAAACAATTGACCTTCATGCGCAGCCACGCCAATACCTATAACGCGATCAATCACATGACGTTGTGCAAATGTTTGTTGATTAGTGAGTGTTCCTGTTTGCGCATCGAAATAAGCATCTGCACGCAATGGGCGATTTTGTGCGTTGGATTTTGCTGACCAATAAGGTGATCTCTGCGAAGGCGGCGACACCAGGACCGGATAAGCAAAGTGGAGTTGTTGTACGTTAGCTACAATAATATTGAAAGAAACCTGTGGTTGATTCGGCATCTGCTCAGTAGAGTTTTCTGTATTATGTTGGTGATGTTCGGCGTGTTCGCTCATGCTCGAGTCTGCAGTATTTTTTCGCCCGACAATAATCCAGTCTTGTTGTTGCGCAGCAGTACCAGTGAGCTGGCGAACTTCTTTAAAGGCGCTGCCCCAGACGAATGCCCAGGGTAAACCGCTTAATAATAAAAACAATACAAAAAATGAAATCCAAATACCAATCACACTATGCAAATCACGTAAAAATAAACGGCCTTTAAAACTAAAGCGTGGATACAAAATTCCCGCCACACCTTTACTGTTACGCGGCCACCATAAATACACCCCAGTGAGCACTAATACGATTGCCCAGCAAGCGGCCAGCTCCACTAATACGGAACCTATTTTGCCTAACAATAATTCACCGTGTATATCATGAACTATGTGCAAGAAACGTGAGTCTTCGTGTTCAATCGCTAAAACATTGAGTGTTTGCGGGTGCATATAAACGCGAATTTTTTCGCCCGCTTGATTGAGTAGAATATTCACTGCATCATTTTTTTCACGAGGCAATTCATACGCAGTCAATTTTGCATTGGGAACTGCCGCCAGTGCGGCACTAACTTGCTGTTCTGGTGTTGCCAATTCACCACTGATATTTAAATTGCGATAAGGTGCATCGTGAATTGCGTCCAGTTGCGGTTTGAATAAATAAAGCGCACCGGTGATCGATAAAATAATGACAAATGGAATCGCAAAAATACCTGCATAAAAATGCCAACGCCATAACATACGATAAAGCTGTTTTGCTGCTTTTGTATTTTTTGAGCCTAAAGCTTCAGGCTCTTGTATTAATGCTTCCATTTCAGCTCCAACAAATAAGTGCGCTGCGAAAAGGGATGAAACGCCCAGGCTTTATCGTTATTAATATTGTCTACCCCAAAACTTAATTCGGTGCTGTCATTGGCTTGCCAGGAGAGGCGCGCATCTGCAATTAGCTGTTCGGATGCGTAACCATATGTATCGCCGCGTTGAGTTGCTTCCAAATTATTATTGGGGCGCGATGCGTAACGCACTCCACCAGACAAGCGCCAATTCTGGGTGAGTTGGTAGCGTGCTTGAGAATTAATTCGCCAATAAGGAATGCGTGGGAATTGATTTCCTTCGGAAATGGGTAGCAATTTATTTTTCAAAATCTTATCGTCGATATAGGCAATATTAAAATCCACATTTAACCCTGTTAACAGCAGGTCATGAGTTTCTATAATTAATTCAGCGCCAGTTTGACGTACGCGATCCACGTTCACAAATGAAGTCAGTTTTGCGCCTATGGGATTGATATGTTCAAACGAAAAAATAAAATCACTCACATCCTGGTAGAAGATGCTGCCTGTCACCCGTGCTTTTTCAAATTCGTGACGCACGATAAAGTTCGCATCCTTTGAGCTTTCAGGCTTTAAGTTTGGATCAAAGCTATTAGAGTCAAATACACCGGTAGAATCAAACTTGCCTTGAAATAATTCTCCGACCGTTGGGAAGCGTGTAGCAGTTGCAAGACTTAATTGCGCAAGCCATTTTTCAGCAAATGCCCATTGCGATGACAGTGAAATATTTGTGTCGGTTTCTGTGCGCGCGTCATAATTTTCTGGTGCCTTGGCTGTAGCTTGATTAATGCCGCCATCAAACGCTTTCCATTGATCAGCACGCACACCCGCAGTCACACTTAAATCATCCTGTAGATGAATTTCATCCTCCACAAATATTCCAGTTAAGCTCGACTTGCCTTGAGTTTCTATCGAATATTGTTGATTAGTTGCATCGCGCCATTGGGTAGTGTTGTAAGTTATGCTATCGGTTTCATAACGATTTGCGGTTAAACCGAAAGTTACTTCATGCTGAGCAAATTTTTGTGTCGCCTTAGTGTCCAATGTCCACCAGCCCGACGGATCAACATTGGTATATATGCCCGTGCCATTATTGATACCGTTGTTGTAACCATTTGAGGTGAAAGTTTTTGCATTAGCTAACCAAAAATGCGAAAGATTTGCAGTGACATCCCATTCACCAACAGAACCTTTTACACCTAAGCCGGCAAGAATTTCAGTGCGTTCAATTAGCGATAAATTGAGCGCAGCAGTATCCCAATATTTGCCATCAATTTTTACGGTGCCAGAATAAACCGGGTTGCCATTTGCATCATGTAAATAGGTAGTCGGATGCGTTGTGTCTGAATCCGTTGTCCAGTACACCAGCAAGCCTTGTAAGCTCCAATTATCAAAGGTTAGATCGCCGCGTAAACGCAATTGATCTTGCGTATTATCGTCAAGTGATGCCGCTGCAAAAATGGGAGTTTTTGTAATTAACGCTGGGTCTTCTACCGCGCCAGTAACATCAATTCCAGATGTTTTTTTCGAGGCAGTCAACTGACTCCAGCTCATCGGCTGGCCTTTGTTTTCAAAATGGCGATAACTGCCGCGCATTGAAAAAGGGCCGTCATCTTGCTTTAAGGCAAAACCACCTTCAAAGGTATAGCCATTGTAGGTTTCGTCGGTAGCGTATTGCTGATAGGGTTGGGATAATCCTTGCAGCGTAATAAAGGCTTCATTTTTTTCGGGTGGGCGCGTGGTGATAGACACAATGCCGCCCATAGAATTGCCTTGATAGCGCGAAGAGTAAGGGCCGTAAACAATATCAAATTGTTGCACCTCGCCTGGGCCGACCACGCCCCATTTAGGGGGGAAGCCAAATGAATTACCCAAATAATTAGATATTACGAAACCGTCTACAAGGACCAGCGTACGTGCAGATTGAGTGGAGTGGGTGCCGCGAAAGCCGGGCACACCATTAGCGTCGCCAATGTAACGTTTGCGCACAAAAAAATTGGGCGCGTATTTCATCAAATCTTCTACATTAATTGCATTCGTAGAATCAAATTGCTCTTGTCCCAAGGATACCGCCAGCCCGCGAGGCTCGATGGTGATAGGCACATCTTTTTGGCCTACGACAAGCATTTCTTCTATGCTGATATTGCTAGCTAATTGCACATCAGTTTGATCTGCCAACACTGCTGACATATAAAATTGTGATGTCAGTAGTGAGCCACTGATAATGATTTTTTTTCGAAAATTATTGCTCACAGTATAAACCTGTATTAGTAAAGGCTATGCCACATTAAGTGGGGCGCACTTTACAGCGGTTTTTCATGCCTGAGAATGCGGCATATTGTCGCACCTTAAGTGATAGATTTATTTTTGGTGTAATATAAGCATATTGAATAGAAAAAGTTGATTTGCAGAGAGGCTTGATTTGTAGAGCCGCTTGATTTGTATTGAGTCGCACAACATCGAACCAAAAGACATTGATCATGATAAAAAATGCCAAGACGATTTTAGTGGTAGATGATGACGAAGTTTTTTGTCAGGTGATGCAGCGTGCGCTTGTGCGACGAGGCTTTCAGGTGGAAGTTTGTTCAAATATTACCAGCGCTGAGCATGCAGCAAAAGACAGACACTTTAAGAAGGCGATTGTGGATTTAAAAATTGCACAGGAGTCTGGTTTGGCATTGATCAGAAGTTTGAAAACCATAAATCCCACGATAGAAATTATTATGCTCACTGGCTATTCCAGTGTTTCTACAGCAGTTGAAGCGATTAAGTTGGGAGCGTTGAATTATTTTTGTAAACCCATTGATCTTGATGAGATATTAAAAGCATTTACTGATACGGATTTAATGACAGAAGAGCCTGCACCTATTTCTACGCCCACTTTGGATAGAGTTGAATGGGAACATATTCAAAAAATACTGCAAGATCATCAAGGCAATGTATCTGCCGCTGCGCGCTCACTGGGAATGCACCGGCGTACCCTTCAGCGTAAATTACAAAAGCGTCCTGTTAGTCAATAATATTATTCATGTTGAATCGGCAACGTAATTTCGGTAATGGTGCCTTGAGGAATATTGGGCGATTGTATAACACTACCGCCATATTTTTTAATGGTAGCGTGGGATAACAGCATGCCCAACCCTAAGCCAGATGTTTTGGTGGTGACAGGTTCTTTTCCCAAAGACGTTGCTATAGCCGTATCTATTCCATTACCCTCATCAATAATTCGCCAATAAAGCGTATTTATATTCGTAGAGATTTCTAAAGTAATTTTTTGTGGGCTTGCATCCGCAGCATTATTTAATAAATTAATGATCGCATAATCAAGGCGTGAATCATAAGCAATGGTTTGTTGCAATAATGTCTCAGAAAAATTTGTTGAAAAATTAATGGTTGGCCGCATCAGTTGAAAGCGATCAATTATTGAGTTGCAGTAATTTTTCAGATTTTGCTGTTTGTGGGAGCCTTGCGTTGCTGCAGATGACTCTTGAACCATTTTCTTTAAGCTATCGGCACAGTGAGAAACTTGCTGGGATAATAAATTAAAATCGTTCAGTAATTTTGAATTATGCTGATATTCATTGCGCAGCTCAGCAAGCAACACGGTCATAGTAGACAAGGGTGTGTTAATTTCATGAGCGGCACCTGCGGCGAGAGTTGCAACCGCAATTACCTGTTCGTTGCGCAGTTCATCTTCGCGAAGTTGAGTTAACATATTTTCTTGATAGCGTAAGCTCCTGGCCATTTTTACTACAAAATAAGTAATAAGAATCGCGCTAACAAAAAAATTAAACCACATTCCCAGAATGTGCCAATTCAATTGTGAATTACCATGTGTATGGTCTGTAGCAAATATGGGCAGTGAAACATGAAAAAACAGCAAAGTTGAATAAGCTATAACGCATAATGCCGTAATAAGCCAGGTAAAGCGCCAAGGTAATGTTGCAGCAGAAATGCAAACGGGAACTAATAAGTAGGAAACAAATGGATTGGTTGCGCCGCCACTGAAATAAAATAAAAAATTTAAAAAAAGAACATCTATCGCTAGCTGAATAAAAAATTCAATAGCTGTCACCGTCCGCGGGCGACCTAAACGCAATATCGTGAGCACATGAACAGCGGTAAACAAGCAGAGCACAGCCAGCACTGCGTGATAAGGCAGTTGGAGATTAACTACCCAGAAGCTGGCTAGGAAAATACACCAGAAAAAACACAAGAGTAAGCTACGGATAATAGTCAGTTGCTGCAAGTGTTGCGTGGGTGCATTGACGGCAAAGTTATTTGCTAGGAGCTTCATGATAGTAATTCTGATTGCTATATAAAGGTGCTGTGTAAACGTGCTATGTAAAATTGCTATGTCAAAAACGCAAGTCAATAAAATAATAAAAAGTGAAGCCTCAAACTCGTGCGCACAAACTACCGCAAGCTTGCGCACAGGCTGAGGGTGCGCACGAGCATTGAGTTAGTTTTTGTCGCTGCTTTTATCTGCCAGTGTTTTTTTTCTTTCTTCGTCAATTTGAGTTTTTAGTTGGCTTATGGCGTCATCAAATTCATTGAGGCTATGGTTACGACTCATGCGCACTGAGGGCGGCAGTATGTCATGCATATAGAGTTCGTCGGTATATTGGTTGGTGTGTTGATGATTTCTCATTAACATTAACCCAGAACTAAATAGCGCAAGTGCAGCGCAAATAATTTTTAACAGATTATGTTTGCGTGGTGTTACCTGGCGTACATGAAAATAAATGATAACGGCCATGATGGTGATTTCAATATGACTTCCGTAGCGGGTAATAAATTCCCACGAGAAACCATAAGCTAGATATAGTGCAATGTAACCCCAGAAATAAAGCACCGCGATGCCAGCGCTGAGTGTAAACAAATGGCGATTGAAGTGCGTGCTGCCACCGAACACGCGATTAGCGAGTGCCCAAATGCTTGCCCATACTACTGAAAGGCCAAGCCATAAACACAAGTTCATAATATAGGTTGTGCTTTTGCTGTTTTCTATATCTGCGAGCCAGGTAGTGCTTAGGGCCAACAGGCTGATAATGAATACAGAAATGAATGCGAGTGGCCAGCCTTCCCAGCGGCGATCTATCGCATGAGTATTTTCTGCTGCGACAATATAATCTTGAGTGCGCACTCGTATTTGCGTTTGTCCAAGGCGATACAACGTATCACTATTGGGAGTAAAAAATGTTAAGCGTTTGTTCTTAACAAAAATTCCGTTGTGGCTGTCAAGATCGCGCATAATTAAGGTGCCGGCTTCGTTCACTTCAATAATGGCATGCTCGGCCGCGGTGTGCGGGTCATCAAGAATAATATCATTGTGATACGCCCTGCCAATATGAATAGGCAGTGTAGAAAATTTGTAGCGCGTTTGCACGTCGCCATGATGATTTATGATTTCAACAAAATAAGTGTTACTCATTTTGCGCTCTCCTTGTCATAGCTTGCTAAAAATTGTGCAATAAATTTTTGTCCGTTAGTGTAGGACACGCCATTTAATTCAAGGCTACTTTGTAAATTCATAAGGGGTTCATCACTGCTGGCGGTGATCAGGGTGAAATTATAAAGGTCATCAAATTTTTGATAGGCTTCTACACACAGCACCGCGCGCGTAGTGAAATGTTGGTTGGTAATAAATTGCTCCGTGCAGTGCGGTGTAGTGAGCGTTTTATCTTTTGTATTGCCGCGTACATCATTGCTAAAAAATTTACCCATCAGTGTCGCAAAGCGTAGGGAATTAAGTTTTGTGCTACGCATAAATTGGTGATGGATGGCGATGTAACTTGTTTGTAAATCCTCCGACACAAAAATAGCCGATTCCATCGCGCAATTAATTTGATCTGTACTGTAAGTTTTGTCGGCCTTAGCGTCCGAGTTGCCCCAGCAACGCACCTGTTCAGATTCGCGCACCGGCACTGAGTAAGGGCCCAGGGTTTTAATGCTCAGTGGCGTTTCCAGTAATTTTTCTATCATCAAACTTTGGTGCGCGAGCAATTGTTGCCCAATAATTGGCTTGAAATCTGTGGCTGGTTTTGAATTAGTTTGCGCGGTTTCTGTCGCGAGTATTTTTACGTCGGAAGATGGCGTTGTAACAGCTGGTGGCGTCACGTCGGCAAGCGGTGTTGTCGGAGGATTTAATTGAATGTCATTAATAACGCTTGCGAGCAATAGTTGTGCATAACGTGCGGGCACTAAAAAGCTGACTAATTCACCATCGCGACGGTGGGCAACATTGATCCCTGCTACTTCACCATTAGCGTTAACGTTAGGGCCGCCGCTCATGCCCGCATTGACTGGGCCGGTAAACATAATCTGATCGCTAAAGCCACGATGCGTTAAGCCATTGTAAGTGCCTTCCGAAATGGTAAAACCTAAATCGAGTGGATTGCCGAGCGAGTAAAGGTGTTCGCCTTGGGTCAGTTTGGCCAAATTTTCAGGTAGATTAAAAAATCCCGTACCCTGGCGATTAATGCGCACTATGGCCAGATCGTGTTGCACATCTACGGCTAACAATTCCAGTGCACCGCTTTTGCCTTGCGTATCCTTGTATTCACCAAAATACGTTTCCGGTTCAAGCGCAATTTGTGACACCACATGGAAGTTGGTCACCACTAGATTGCTGGTGCCAATTAAAAAACCTGAGCCTACCGTTGCCTGGCTACGGCCATTCTTAAGTAGCACACGCAATTGCAGTAAATCATTTTGTGCCAGGGCATACAGCTTTTGCGCCGCAGAGGAGGCGATGGGTACAGAGGGCAGCGTAGGTGGCGATATAGGGGTGCTGACTGGTGTTACAGCTAATGTCGGAGCAGCTATAGATGATGAGTGAGCTGCTGCAGATGACATAGGAGCTGCTACAGATGACACAGGAATTGCTATAGGTGATGAGTGAGCTACTATAGATGATGTAGGTGCTGCTATAGATGATACGGGTGGCGGTACAAGATCCTCCGCCAGCGCTGATAGGTTAAGGCACCCGAACAGCAGTGGGTAGAGCACGAATATAGGGAATCGTAAAAAACTCTTAGCAATTTTAGCTTTCATAAATGGCCTTATTGTTAAATGTTTTACATGCTGTGCCGGCGCATAAAACAACAGATTTAGAATGGGTGCCAGTATGCCGTCAGTCAGCTCGCCGCGCCACTATTGCCGCTACAGATAAAATAATTCTGCCTCCTGCATCCAAAATCCATTTGACCACGTCTATAACCATAACGGCTATATTAAGTATTGTAACCATTGCGTAGGCCATACTCACCAACGAGATTTTAACAATGACACTCAAACTCTTTGCTAATTCCGGATTACAGCAAGCTACCTTGGCGAGCCTACTTTTTACCGTGTTTTGCCTTACTCCCGTCTTGGCAGTAGAGCTGGTAGGGACGCCTACATCGGCAGGCAATAGCGCCAAATCCCAAACACTGCAAAATGATCTTCCTGTTGCTATGGATGAGGCGCAGGATTCTATGGATGATAAACAGGAGCCGTCGCCAGAAGTAGACGCAGGCGATAAATCACTTGAGCAGGTTAAGCATGTTATGAATCATATGGGGCCTGCACTGCAATCTGCGATGGATCAGCCCGCCAAAGCATCGGCGGGATTCTCTGCCGCACTCTTGATTCCGATATTTGGAATCGTATTTATATTTGGTGGCCCAGTCGTTCTTGTCATTGTGTTGGCATACTTACACTATCGTGACAAAGCGAGGCGTGCCCAAAATATCAATGTCAATATTGATAAGTTATTGGCAGCAGGACGCGATATTCCTGTCGAACTTTTACGTGGCGATGAAACGCGTAATAATAAAACAGATGTTTATATGAATGAGGGAAGCACCATGGTAAGGGATAATGTGAATTTGAACAAAGGTATTAAAAATGTTTGCGTAGGTATTGGTTTATTAATTTTTCTTACCATCCTCTGCGGAATCAAAATTGGTGCAATTGGTTTTATTGTGATTGGCGTAGGCGCTTCCGAATTATTAATATGGAAGCTGTCCGGTGTCAAAACTACGATTAATAAGGCGCAGGATTAATTGTAATGTCGCCTTCCGATCAGCAATTGATCGCGCGAGTAGTAGCCACTAAAGACCAACATGCTTTTGCGCAGTTGGTGTTACGCTATCAATCGCCATTGCGTCTTTGGGCGCGGCGTTTGTGCGATGGCGATAGCCATTTAGCAGACGATCTTGCGCAAGAAACTTTTATGAAAGCTTACGGTGCTATCGCAGCATTTCGTGCGGAAGCAAAATTTTCAACCTGGTTGTATCGCATAGCATTTAATATTGCAGCTAACCGTTGGCGTACCAAAAAAATTGCCTGGTGTGCTTTGGACGACAATGAAGATATGGAAGCAGATGTGTGTGAGCTCAAGCAGTTTGACGCAAAAAAAGATGTGAATGCGGCCATGCAACAGCTTAGCGCAGCGCAGCAACTGGCAATACGCTTGTGTTATGAAGATGGCTTTTCGCACGAAGAAGCAGCGAGTATAATGGGAGCTCCCCTTGGTACTTTAAAAACGCATGTGTCGCGCGGCAAACAGAAACTGCAAATACTCTTGGCTGCCTGGAGTGAAGTGGCATGAAGAAAGACGACAATTTTGATGTATTTTTAAGTGCACAATTGCAGCACTCACAGGCTTATTTTCCAGACGATAATTTTACTGCAAGCGTGATGGCAAAATTGCCTGCGCAAAAAAAATTATCGCGCAGGCAAGAGCAATTAATAATTCTTATTCCCTTGATTATTATTAGTTTGCTCGTGTTAAGTCAATTTTCGTTAATCGCGTTAGCCATAAAACTTTGGGTATGGTTAACTATTATCAATGTTGCCAGTTTATTCAAAATATTACTGGCAGTTTTTTTAGTGGCATTGTTAAGTGCAAGCTATTGGTTTTCTAAACAATGCCGTTTGTTATAAGTTAACTATTTATATTCTAGCGTAATTATTTTTTCAGACCTTTACCTGTATTAAAAATATCACCGGTTGTCGACAGAAAAATGATCACTTGATATTTTTTCAAATTCTCATCAGTAAACAGTTTTGCATCTTCTTGCCAGTCCATAGTAAAAAAATGTTTGTTGGCTAATTCGCGAATGGCGGTAACGCCATCAAGAATGGATTGATGGTGGTAACCTTGAGTTTTGGTAAATAGCAGAACATTAAATTGCTCGGCGTAACTGTTAATACTCATCAGCATTAAACAACAAAGTGCTAGCGGTGATTTAAACGTTGTTAGCATAAAGAGCCTCGTTTAAACTGTTAGATAAAGAAGGAGTCATCTGCAATGACTGTAAAACCAATACTAGTCGAAGCTCTCTCAGCTAAAATGGGAGAAACTATTTATCCCATACCATTTGATGCTGTCGTAGCTGGCCGAAGCAAAAGAAAGCTTGGGAATCTTTTTGAGCTTAGCAACTTCGGTGTAAATCTGACTAAGCTTGAACCAGGGTCGGCATCAGCTCTGTTACATTTTCATTCGCTTCAGGATGAATTTATTTATATTCTTGAAGGTACACCTACAGTTAAAATAGGCTTCAAAGAATATTTAATGAAGCCAGGTGAGTGTATAGGTTTTAAAGCTGGAACAGGTGTAGCACATCAATTAATAAACAACTCAGATAAAAATGTAACATACCTGGAAGTTGGCGATAGAACACCAAATGATAGTGTTGATTATCCTAATGATGATATTAAGGCAACGCTATCGCCAGAAGGTTCTTGGGTTATGACTCATAAAGATGGAACACCGTTTTAGTAGGCCATCTTTAAATTTTTAAGGGGTTCCAGATGAAGGTATTAATAATTATATTGGTAGGTCTATTTGTCTCGTGGCATTACACCGATTTGAACTCATCTAGCGTTCTCCATAGTATTGTCTTACCTATAGTTATGTTTATATTTTCGGTCGCGCTACTAATATGGTTGATATCTAAGGCTGGGCTTAGTGGCACTGGCAATTCTTCAGACGGGTTTATAGATACTAATAATTTTGATGATTTTGATAGTTTAGACTGAAATGAAATTTATTAGTAACGCTACAAAAAAATATTTCAAATGGTTTTCTACAGTCTTTCAACCCTCGGCAGCGTGCTTATGACATTCCAATTTTATTCGGCTATTTTTTGCATTATAAATTTTAACTTCTGTGCAGAGATATTTCATAAAACACAACACTTTGCTTGTCATTTATAGCAACCACATGGCTTCTTATGCACAAAATATTATTTCGGATTATGAAAGGAATTGCACAAATTATTTTTGTCTTTATGGTCATATTTGTTATCTACCTAGGGTTTGCGTGGTGGGAGATAAGGCAATTAAATTTTTTTTGCGCAGAGGTTCGTGCAGGTGTAGATATAAGCACTTTGTCAGCCTTGGCTGAAAAATATGGGTTCAATCGCCGCTGGGTTGAGCGGGGCGTCCATGAAAATGATAGTGAGTATTGGGTTATGTTTGTTCCGGCTGCGTCGTCAATGGGTGAAATGGTTTGTGCAATTCGTTATAAAGAAACAGCTGTGGTATCGGCAAAAATAGAGCAGTAGCATTAAATACGAAAAGTCGATGACCGTTTGTAAGAATAAAAAAGCCCGCAATTTTGCGGGCTTTTTTATTGCTCACTTTATATAACTTTGAACAAAGAGAATCATTTTTTCACACGGCATATCTATAAAGCTAAAGTCGGCCAATTCATTGCGAGTGTCCTCCGGTACGGTTGCATTAGTACCACATTTTTTATTGACCTCATCCATAGCCTTGTACAAGGGCTGATTGCTTATGTTTAAATCTACTGATTTCCCATGCTTCGGCACTTCGGCATTCACCGAAGCTGCATCTCCCGTCAGTCGTCGTATAGCATGCGAGCACTTCATAGCAGTCATATTGAAGAATTTGGTTCCATTATCATTCTTAATGGAATTTAATTTTATATTGGTACCACACTGCGCATTAATCTGCGCAGTGACAAATGCGAATGCCTCAAGCGTAGGTAATGGTTCCATTTTTATTGTTACTGTTTTTTCTTCGCTACTACTGTTATTGCCTTCGGCATTTACATATAGGCTGGTAATTCCACCCGTTACTATAATCAAAAGCGTCGCTAGCAAACTATTTTTCACATTTTTCGCTTTTTGTGGTTTGGCAAAAAGACGGGTAACACGGCTCAATAACAACTTATTGCCGTGAATGTTCATGGCGGATTTCAAATTCATATTCATATCTGCAAACTCCTTCAAGGTATTGGCGAATAAAAGTGGGTCTTGATTAATGTTTACTGCAATATCATCACACGCGTGCTCACGTTCCTGATCCATCTGGTTGGAAATCCATAATAAAAACGGGTTAAAAAAGAACAGGGTTTTGGCTATAGTCTGAGCAAACGCCAATAGATAATCATTGCGGCGCACATGCCCTAACTCGTGCAACAAAATAGCTTCTATTTGTTGTTGACTCATGCTCAGTAATAAACCCAGGGGAATTAAAACCACAGGCCGTAGATGACCAATAACACAGGGGATTGGCACCAGTTCAGAGATGCGCAATTCCACCGTTTTTTGAATGCCGACTCTTTGGCAAAGCTCGATAAAAATACATCGCCATTTTTCTGGTGTTGCAGTCAGATGAGTGTTTTTTATGTAACGACAATAACGATATTCCTGCAAAGTTTTTATTGTGTAAATAGCGAAGCCCACTAACCACAGAAGCACAAGCGTATTGATATGGCTGTTTAAAAAAATCATCATATCAACGGGTGTACTTTGTGTATGGACTTGTAATACAAGCATAGGATTATTTGCAATTTCTATTGCATTGCTGTTCACCAATAGGGAGCGATGAAAAGTTATAGCACTGGTGAGAACACAAAAAGCTAATCCAGCCAAGGCGATAAGATAGCGAAAGTTTGCAGTTGCTTGTTTCGTAAAAAGTAGTAACACAGCACAGGCGCCTGCAATAAGGGCGCATTGCCAGAGTGAGTGTAAAATCGTCCAACCCAATGCATAGGCCCATGGCCGCTGCATAATTTCGAGAATTACTGACATAGCTATTTCTCCATTTTATTTAGAAATTCTTTAATTTCATTAAGTTCTTTTTTGGATATTTTTTTATTACCTAGCAATTGCATAACCAACTGTGATTTTGAACCGCCAAACGCGCTTTCTAATAAGCGGTCAAGCATGGATCTCTGCGTGTCTGCCTGAACAGATTGTGGAAAATAAATATGGCTTTTGCCGTCCTTTCTGCGCCCCAACAACCCCTTTTGCTCCATGATTTGCATGGTTTTTAATGTCGTGGTGTAACCCACCGACTTTACTTCGCAAAGTTTGTCATTAACGGCCTTCACCTTGGCCTCCCCAAGACTCCAGAGGATTTGCAAAATCTCCAGCTCTGCTGATGTTGGATTACTCATATTGTTTACTCGCATCTATTATTTACAGTTAAGCCCTACGGATGAGTGCGACCAACTACGTAACTCTTCGTACATAAGATATACGAAGAGTTACGTAGTTGCAAGGGTTGGTTAGAAAATAGTTGATGGTTGGTAATTTTTCGCTGGGTGTATCGTCCGATCGCAACGACAGGGCAATACGTTTGCGCGCTACATCTACTTTCATCACTTTGGCTTTTAATAAATTTTGCTTTGCTTCCAGAAATTGAAGACTTACGCAATATTAAAAGGATGATGTTTACTATATGGGTATTTATTCCCTGAATAAAATATCTGATGCATCCGGAATTGCCTATATGAATGCTAAGACATCCATAAATGCAGGAGCTATTGCTCATGAGCTTGGTCATAACTTTGGCCGAAAGCATATTAATTGTGGAAACCCGGATGATCCCGATATTCAATATCCCTACCCCGGTAATTCCATGGGTAGTTTAGGTGTTGATATCGATTTAAAAACATTATTACAACCGAATGAACACCCGGACTTAATGGGCTACTGTGCAGATGCCCACATTTCAGACTACACCTATGAAGCAGTATAAGATTACATTGAGATGAATCCACCGAAACCATTTAAATCAACTGTACTAGGGTCTGTTGACATTTCATCACATAGGCAGCCATAAAAATGCGCAAGCCATAGCAACCATGCTTTGAAAAGTTACTTTTAATTTATCGTATCGTGTTGCTATGGCTCGAAAATGTTTTAATCGAGCAAATGAATTTTC
>JANYIO010000212.1 GCA_025362015.1 Gammaproteobacteria bacterium
CAAAATGGTACATTAATCTAAAAACATGATGTGTATTACGACGTAACTCCACAAGTTGGCTACCCCACAATGGCTAAAGCCATTGTACGCTATCCAGCTCGGGGGCAAGCCCCCGAGATTTTCGCTATGCGGTTAAATTTGGTTTTGAAGAGAATATAGAAAATTTTAAACAATATTTTTAGATGTAGAAAATATTGCGCAGAAAAGCAGGCTGATTTTTAGGAAATTTGCTAAAAATCAGCCTTGAAAAAAAGCGCCCTATTTAACTTGGACACGTGGACAGGACAGCAAAATCGGGGCAAGAAGCCAAAAAATACACCTAACTCATTGATTTTAAAGGAATTAAGTGGTGCGGACGGAGAGACTCGAACTCTCACACCTTGCGGCGCCAGAACCTAAACCTGGTGTGTCTACCAATTCCACCACGTCCGCAATGCTTCAAATAAACGAAGCGATTCTACTTGCAAGCTAACTGATTGATTTTTATGCGAATATTAAACTAACGCATCAGCCCTACGCTTGAAGGGTGCGAATTGTGCCATAGAGCAATGCACTGTTCAACCGCTAGAGGGATTTAGTATCGAAATACATTTAAAATTCAGCACTGGTCTCGCGCTGACGCATCACAAGTGCAATAAAACTTTCATGCCAGAAAGAAATTAACGCCAAATTGACCTGAGCCATATCAAAACTTGATTCAAGATTAATAGTTTTTATCAAGAGATCGTCGCTTTCAGGTTCGTGTGCAACGACTGAAGGCATCATCCAAAGTGATTCATAGTATGTATGTAACTGCCCTAACCAGGAGTTTGCATCGTTGCGTAAGGCAATAAGCTCTTCTGCTTCCGCGGGCTGTTTTTTTGCGACTTGGAACGCATTGATTAAATCAGTTTCAGTTCGGATATTGATAATGTTTTTAAGCCAATAGGCTTCCGCGATTTCGCGTAAATAATGTTGATATGCGCATATTAAATGGAATGTTGCAGCTTCTTTGAGAGAATTTAGGTGTATGGGTGTTATTGCAGCTTCATCGACACAATCAAGTAAGATTTTGGCTTGTGCCAACTTTTGACTGACGCGGGTTAACGATAGATTGGGCATAATTTTACGCCTGATGGATCGCATGCACCCCGGCATTTCCTCTGCGACACGCCGTGAACCCATCCTGGGGGCTCGACGCCGACATCCTGTCGGCGACGGTCTCAGAGGAAATACCGGAATTCATGCTGTGAACATTCGTAGGTAGCAGTGACAAAAGCAAAAAACTATTTCGCTGATACCTTCCACTTGCCGCCTTCATAAAAAGCTTTCCAACCTGTGGCTTTGCCATCCACTTCGGTTTGTACATACTGCTCTTTGGTTTTGCGACTAAAACGGATAATCGATTTGATTCCATTTGGATCAGCCACTGGAGCCGATAACAAGAAATGATATTTTGGATCAATTTTATCTTTAACCGTTAGCAATTCAGCGACCAAAGGTGCGCGCGTTTCGCGATTCTTTGGAAATTGACTGGCGGCGAGGAACAAGCCTGCAGCACCATCACGCAACACATAGTGATCATCAACTTTTTCGCAACGCAGATCAGCCATAACAATAGGATCAACTTTTGGCGGAGCAGCTTCGCCACTTTTTAACAGCTTGCGAGTATTTTTACATTCGTCATTAGTACAACCAAAATATTTGCCGAAACGACCCGTTTTGAGCTGCATTTGACTGCCACATTTATCGCATTCGAGCGACGGGCCTTCATAACCCTTGAGTTTGTAAGTACCCTGCTCGACTTCATAGCCAGCGCAGTCAGGATTATTACCGCAAATATGTAACTTACGCGACTCATCTAGCAAATACGAATCCATTGCTGAATTACAAATTTTGCACCGATGTTTCGTGCGCAACTGCCTGGATTCGGCTTCTTCATCAGCATCGGCATCTACAGCTTCATCGCCAGACACTAAGTTCATGGTCTGCTTACAGCGCTCTTTCGGTGGCAATGCGTAACCAGAGCAACCCAGGAAAACCCCTGTGCTACCAGTGCGAATTTGCATGTGGCGGCCGCAGAGCGTGCAAGGTATATCAGTTTCCGTTGGGTCATTGGCACGCATACCCTTGACCGCACCAGACGCCAATTTCAGCTTTTTACTAAAACCAGCGTAAAACTCATCGAGTACTTTGCGCCACTTTTTGCCGCCTTGAGCAACATCATCCAGCGACTCTTCCATATTGGCAGTGAAGCTGTAATCCATCAAATCATCAAAGCTTTCCACCAAACGCTCAGTGACAATATCACCCATTTTTTCAGCGTAAAAACGGCGATTTTCAATACGTGCATAACCGCGATCTTGAATGGTAGAGATGATCGCTGCATAAGTAGATGGACGGCCAATAGCACGTTTCTCCAACTCTTTTACCAGGCTTGCTTCGCTGTAGCGGGCAGTCGGCTTAGTGAAATGCTGATTAGGATTAACCTTAATTAAAGGCAAAACCTGTCCGACTTTCATATCCGGCAACACTACGTCTTCATCTTTCTTAACGACTTGAGGCAGTACCTTGGTAAAACCGTCGAAGCGCACCACGCGACCACGCGTACGCAATTCAAAGTCACCCGCATTAACCACCACACTGGTACTGGTGTATTCCGCAGGGCTCATTTGGCAAGCAACAAACTGTTGCCAAATCAAGGTATAGAGACGCTCGGCATCGCGCTCCATAGCAGCCAGCTGATTGGGTAATACGCTTACATCTGAGGGGCGAATTGCTTCATGAGCCTCTTGTGCGCCTTCTTTGCTAGAGTAGAGGACGGGACTTTCAGGCAAGTAACGCTTGCCATAACTTTCGACAATGTAATTACGACAAGCTTCTACTGCATCTTTGCTCAGGTTCGTTGAGTCGGTACGCATGTAGGTGATATAGCCACCCTCATACAGACGCTGCGCCATCATCATGGTTTTTTTCACGCCAAAACCCAAACGGGTGCTGGCAGCTTGCTGCAACGTAGAGGTAATAAAAGGTGCTGAAGGCTTGGATTGCGTGGGCTTGTCTTCGCGGCTGGCAACTTTGTAAGTCGATGCCTGCAGGCTTTTTACCGCCGCCATCGCCTGAGTTTCATTCACCGGTTTAAAAGCTTCATCGCCTTGTTTTTTAACTTCAAAGGGAACATTTTCACCTTTGCTGGCTTGCAAGTCCGCAAACACTGTCCAATATTCTTCCGGGATAAACGCTCGAATTTCACGCTCGCGTTCAACCACTAAACGTACGGCTACCGATTGCACACGCCCAGCCGATAAGCCACGCGCTACTTTTTCCCAGAGTAAAGGCGACACCATATAACCCACAACACGGTCCAAAAAGCGGCGTGCCTGTTGGGCATCTACTCGATTTTGGTCGATACGGCCTGGATTTTTAAACGCATTCTGAATGGCTGCTTGAGTGATCTCGTTAAATACTACGCGGCGATAACGCTCTGAATCACCGCCTATAGCCTCGCGCAAATGCCACGCAATGGCCTCTCCTTCTCTATCCAAGTCGGTTGCGAGATAGATGATGTCGGCTTTTTCCGCGAGCTTTTTTAACTCATCAACCACTTTTTCTTTGCCAGGAAGAATTTCGTAATGCGCTTCCCAGTTGTTATCAGGGTCAATTCCCATACGGTTAATGAGCTGAGTTTTGCCTTTCTTGGCTTGATAGACTGCTTTGTCCTCGGGGGACATTTTGCGCGTCGCAGCCGCTTGCTTGGCGCGCTCTTTCGCATCAACAGGCTTTGCACCACCGCTAGTGGGTAGGTCACGTATATGACCGATACTGGATTTAACAATAAAATCATTGCCGAGATACTTATTAATCGTCTTGGCTTTAGCGGGTGACTCTACAATAACTAAGGATTTTCCCATGGTTAAAATATCTTTCTCAGCGAATAAGGTGTTTGGAGGCGAGCAAACATGTCGCCTAAGGTAGTGCAAGCATAGTCACAAGCTGACTATTTTGCCGCAAAGGTGCGCATATATAAGACTTGCAGCCGCAGGGGTCAAGCAAATGTTAAATCTAGCTGCACTTAAACCTACTATTTCGGCCCAACTTGCAATGCATTCAGCACTTCCAGCAATTTAATAATTTTCTGCAGCACCGGATCACCGCCTTGCTCTTGCCAATAGATGCAAACGCCCTTGCTACCCATGCTAACAGCTCGCACAGATTCTGGTAGTGACGGTAAATATGCTTCGAGAGCTGCTTGCTCGGCAGTGGTCGGCCGCAGATTCCCCTGCCACTCCCACCACTTTAAAAAATGCAGATCGTGTGCATAGCTGGTTCGTAATAAAAACCAATCGTCGTCTAAATGATGATCAGTTGGCGCAAAAAAATATACAGGAACAGGTGCAGGTTTTTCGAGATCAGTAGTAAGTTGTGGTAAATTTTTTACCGTAATTCGAATGCCCTTAGCAAAAGCAGTGGCACGCAACTTCTCTTTATTTTTTTGCGCAGGACTAGGACGCATCATCATCATAGGCCCAACAACCAAAGCGACCACGACAATCATAATAACAATAAACCACATAGTTATTTATTCCTATAGAATTGGATAGGCATTAGTTTTCTGTCTAAACTCTAGTAAACACTAATCTATATTTCAGGGATTTTATTTATGAAATCATCAGCGTGTTTATATCACCATATTTTGGTGGGCGTAGATTTATCAGAAGAAGCGCCTTTAGTTCTCGAAAAAGCCGTCAAAATTGCACAGGCTTGTGGCGCACAATTAAGTATTGCGCATGTGCTGGAACCTATCACCTTTGCCTACGGTGGTGATATGCCTTTAGACATATCTGAAGTACAAGACCAACAAATTCAAAGAGCAGAAAAAACGCTGCAAACTCTCGCCCAAAATATTGATATGCCCGTTCAACAAGAACGTGTATTAGTAGGTCAACCAGCAACTGAATTACATTTTTTAGCGCAGCAACAAAGCGCAGATTTAATTATCGTCGGCAGCCATGGCCGTAAAGGTTTCGCGCTCTTATTGGGCTCAACGCCCAACAGCGTTTTACACGGTGCGAC
>JANYIO010000251.1 GCA_025362015.1 Gammaproteobacteria bacterium
AAGGTAAATGTTGGCAGCGATGATCAAAATTATCACATCAACCTGGAAGTACCTGGTCTTACCGAAGAGGATATTTCACTCGATTTAAATCAACGTACACTCACGATTCGCGGCGAGAAAAAGGAAAACAAAGAAAGTAAAGAGCGGCATTATTACCGCGTCGAACATAGTTACGGAAGTTTTCAGCGAGTACTGGCATTACCGGATGATGCCGATCAAAGCGATGTTACTGCTACTATTAAAAATGGCATACTTGATATAGTTATACCGCGTAAAGCCTCAACCGCAAACGAAACCAAACATATCCCGATTAATAACTGAGATTCTCACATTTGTTCTTCCACTACTCCTGTAGTGGAAGAGTTTTTATTGTTTAACCACCCGCTCCAAACCTGTAGAATCGCCGTATATATTTAGCCGATTGGATAGATTCATGACAGTATTACTTTCCCCCACATTACAACTCGCCTGTGACCTTATCCGTTGCCGCTCAGTGACACCCGAAGATGACGGTTGTCAGGCGATGATGATTAAACGCCTTGAAGCCATTGGCTTTAAAACCGAACGTTTGCGTTTTGGCGAAGTTGATAATTTTTGGGCGATTCGCAATGGAGTAGATGGCGACAATGGAAAAATTCTCGCATTTGCTGGCCACACCGATGTAGTGCCTACCGGCCCTGAAACTAATTGGAGTAATCCTCCTTTTACACCAAAAATTATTGACGGCATGTTACACGGCCGCGGCGCGGCGGATATGAAAGGCTCGCTCGCGTGTATGGTTATCGCCTGCGAAAATTTTGTAGCAAAAAATCCTGATCACAAACATCGCATTGCATTTTTAATTACGAGCGATGAGGAAGGCCCCTCCATTAACGGCACAGTAAAAGTTGTGGAGTGGTTAGAGGCACGCAACACTAAGATGACCTGGTGTATTGTGGGTGAACCCTCAAGTACCAATGTGGTGGGCGATGTTGTTAAAAATGGGCGACGCGGTTCACTGGGTGCAATTTTAACAGTGAAAGGTATTCAAGGCCATGTTGCCTACCCACATTTAGCTGACAACCCTATTCACACATTTGCTCCCGTACTCGCCGAACTCACGGCTGAACATTGGGATAATGGCAATGAATTTTTTCCAGCTACAAGCTTCCAGGTTTCAAATATTAATGGCGGAACAGGTGCGACCAATGTTATCCCTGGCGAATTAGAAGTTGTATTTAATTTTCGCTTTTCTACAGAATTAACCGAATCTATTTTGCGCGAACGCACCGAAGCGATTTTAAACAAACACAAACTTAACTACGAACTCAAATGGATTTTAAGCGGCCAGCCATTTTTAACACCACGCGGAGATTTGGTAAACGCAGTTGTTGCGGCAATTAAATCTGAAACAGGTTTAGATGCAGAACTTTCCACTTCGGGTGGCACATCAGACGGGCGTTTCATCGCACCTACTGGCGCACAAGTCATTGAAGTGGGCCCTATTAATGCGACGATTCATAAAGTGAATGAATGTATTAGCATAGAAGATTTAAATAAACTAACGCGGATTTATGAAAAAACGTTAGAGAAATTATTAGAATAAAATTATTTAACAGCAAATTAAACACCTCGCCGCAAGCAGCGAGGTGTACCTTAATTACTGTGCGCCCTGACCGAAAATACAAAAAAAAGTCACAAAATTAACTCACTGGTTTCACTTTAGTGCCCGCATAAATAGCTAACAAACTCACCGCGCAAGCAATATAACCTACCCAATCATAATGTAAAATTTCGCCGCTCGGCGTTTTAACCATAATGATACCCGCAATTAACGACGCAAAACCGGAACCTAAATTTTGTACTGCCGAACTAAATGCCATCACTCGTCCACGAAAACGAGGTTCGCAGGATGCAGTGACTAAAGCCGATGACGGGATAAAACGACCGCTGACAACGACAAAAAATAATGTGGAAATAACTAACTGCAAGGCAAAGGATAAATGCAAGGTTTGCGTTACTAAAATGATCGGAAAAAAACTCGCGACAATTAAAAAAGTTAACACTCTGGAATATTGATAACGATCAGTCATACGCCCAATCCAGGGCCGTGTAATTAACGTACCTATTCCACCACAAAAATAAATATAGGGCAATTGACTATCCGTCATTCCCGCATTCGCAACCATAGTCGGGGCGATATAAGGAATTACTAAAAAGCCGCCAAAAATAACCAGACAGGATGTTGCAAATGCCCACCAATGATTCCTGACGCTAAATAATTCTACATAACTTTGCAAAAAATTTACACGCGGTTGATTCAAATGCTCACGCACACTGGGCACAACTTTGTAAGCAACAAACAATACTCCTATTGCAGCAATCGCTAAAAAACTAAACGGCGTGTGCCATGTGTAACGATTTGCAATAAATAGCCCGAGCGGAACACCGGCAACCGTCGCCAAGGGGAAACCTAGCATCACTATTCCCATGGCTTTACCACGACCTTTTTGCGGAAAAATATCACCCACAATGGCAAGCGTAATAGCACTTAAGACTCCACCAAAGAAACCGGCAATAATCCGTGCAGCTAACAAGAGCTCATACGTATTGGCGTAAGCACACGCGAGAGTTGCGATTAATAAACCTGCGTAAGAAACTAGCAGTGCATTTCGCCTGTCAAAACTATCGCCAAGCGAAGAAGCCAGCAAAGACGAAATGCCCGCGGCAATGGAGTAAGAAGATACCAGCAAGCCAAATTGCGCAGTCTGTATATTAAATACTGCCATCAACTGCGACGACAGCGGCATTATGATCATAAAATCCAAGATCATGGTGAACTGCAAAGCCATAAGCGTGTATAGCATCACACGCTCACGCAGAGGAGAGAGTTCGACAGACATAGATATCCCGAAAAAGTAAAGGAGTTAAACAAAGTGCTAGTGTATAGATAATGGCTTGGGTAGTGCTAATGACGGTTGTAATAAGAACCCGCCATTAGAGCTTAATATGCAGATGAAGCAGTAGAGTCATTCTTCAGCAGGTGCTGATAAATATTCTTGAAAATTATCAGACTCGTCGAACACCTTTAAAATGTTCTTGGGCGTCACCAAAAGTTTTTTGTATTTTGCCTTCAAGTTTTTTTCTAATGCCTTTCGCTTGTTGTCTTCTGCTACCCATGGCATCGCCAATTTTTTCCTGAAGGTTGCCCATTATTTCTTTTAGGGTACCTAATGCTTGATCTTTGTTCATGATATTTTTCCTTTAAGGGCCGAATATCGATATAGACACGCCGTGAATCACGTTACAGCGACCTACCTGTTTAAATTAAAACTTAGGCTAAACACTAATGCTTCATATTATTGAAACACTTCATATTGTTGAAAAACTGTTTTTCAACAATGGCCTAAACTTCTCCATGTAACAGGAATATCTCATAATATTTTGCCTCTGTATGTGCGCCAGCTAACCCGGAATTGCAGAGGGTGTAGGTGCACATTCATCATTAAAATGCTTAATGATAACCACACTTGTGTCGGTTCAGACTTGTAGATGCAGGCCAAGCCCGATAATCTATAGGTAATCCTATATTGTGACTCGATAGTTTATGAAACCCATCGCAAAGAATCTTTTTCGCTTTATCTTCTGGCCTGTTTTTTTTACTGTGCACTTACTTACAGTTAGCGTTTTGTCATGGCACTTGTTAGCACAGGTAGATTTCGCCTATCCGCTCGGCTATCAACTTTTAGATCTTCATAAACACATTCAAGAAAATGCACCCAACAATCGCTTCAAGCAAGAATTTGAATTTACTACACCGCAAGAACACTGGGAATTATTTTCGCAGATCACCGCTGCGGTGCAGCATCACGGCAAAGGTTTAACTGAGATTCGCTATAAATTACCCAACGGCAGCAGCACACCATTGATGCACCAGGCTGAAATTATTCATTTGCAAGATGTCGCCAATTTAGTTGCTGTGGTTTATACCATTGGGATGATCAGCGCACTGATTTGGATGACATTATTGATACTGGCTTATTATAAAAATTTTGGCTTCCCAGCCATTAAAAAAATCCTCATGGGTTTTGTGATTGGTATTGTCGCGGTAACGGTGATTGTATTAGGCACTGGTGCCACTAAGTTATTTTATTGGCTACACACTAAAATATTCCCTGATGGCCATCAATGGTTTTTTTATTATGAAGACTCGTTGATGACTACACTGATGAAAGCACCAGACATTTTTGCATTTATTGCACTACTGCTGATTAGTTTGCTAACAATTTTATGGGTGGGATCAGTATGGGGAATGAATAGATTGTTAGTAAAAAAAACCACTAATGGCAAACCGAGTGCATTCAATAAAACACATAAGAAAAATAAATGAACTACTGCGATACACTTATTTTTTTAGCGGATGCGTAAAAATTACCGCGCCAAACCATAAAGCAAAAATAACATAAATTGCCACAGCTGCTATCATCTCAAAAGAATGGAAACCCGCAAATACCGCCTTCACTAAAGTAGCTGCCACTACCACAAAGTGCATAAAATTACCCATTGCCACTGGGCGACTGTATATTCCGCCAATTAAATTAATACGAGCCATCCAATTCAACATGGCAAAACCTAAATACAATGCACCCAACACTTGCACCAAAAAAACTTCAAAACCTTCGTCCCACGCGCCTGCATAAGCCAAAATTTCTTTAGGCAAAAAAGAAGCAGCTAAACCAGCAACGGCCATTAAAAAAGCGCTCAGGCTCATTAGTATTTTTGTGTGCATTGTATTTAACTCATCATGTAAGAATGTAATGTGCTTATATTTAAAGCTCTGACATTTACTGCGCTAAAATTTGCCAGGCAATCGCAGCTTGTGCAAAAAAACCTACGGTGTGGGCCAAGGTTCTTACAAACAAAATTCCAAACGTGTAAGAAACCGCATGCACAATTCTCGCACCAAAATACACTATGCTTGCCATACCGATAATGTTATTGCTCAGGCCAATCGCATTCGCCACTAACACTAAAGCAGCAAACACCGGCAAGTTTTCAATCGCATTTGTATGCGCTTTCATTAAACGCTGCGCCCATGGTGATTGCGGCTTGGGATTCTCAGGATAACCCACCGCTGAAATAAGACCACGAATGAATAAACGATCAAGAATATAGGGTACCCATAGTAAGCCTGTAAATGCGGCAACATAGGTTAGGTAAAGCAGTTCAGTTTTCATTCGCATTCCCTCCAACAAGGATTATTGACATAAGTAAGGATTATCGAGGCAAATAGACACCTGCATTCTTAATGCTCAATCTACATACAACGCTGCTCACGACGACATATAAAGCTTGGTGACCATAACTGTACCCCGCATAATTTTCAACTATTTTAGTTTGTCAGCGACTTTTGTTTAATATTGATGATTAACACGTAAAAAATTCTCGTCTGGTCATCTAGATAGACACATATACATGCCCCATTTAAATATGTTGGCATAAAAAAAAGCCCAACCAATAAATGGTTGGGCTTTTTTATTTTACAGCAATCGTTTTAGAAACGATGCATTAGCGAATATTTTTCAACACGTGAATTAATTCGCCATCTGTAGTATCACCACTCAATTCCCAGAAGAAAGTACCACCGAGATTTTGTTGGTTCACATAATCCATTTTTCCAACCAAGGTTGATGGAGTGTCGTAGCTCCACCAGTTACCGCCACAGAAAGCGTAAGCCGTACCGCCAACGGTGCCAGTAGCCGGACAAATAGATTTCAATACTTTATAGTCATTGATGCCTGGCTCTACTACACCTGGCGCCGCACCTGTTGCTGAACCACCTGGCGCAGCCTGGGTAACGCCAGTCCAACCACGACCATAGAAACCAACACCTAACATGATTTTATTACTCGGAACACCTTTCGCCTTCAACGCTTGAACTATCGCGTCTGAATAGAAGCCAGGAGTTGGAATACCGTTAAAATTATACAGTGCCGAGTGCGGAGCAGTTGGACCTTGTGGAGCCCATGCACCGAAATAATCGTAAGACATTGGCATGAAGTAGTCCATGTACTGTATCGCACCAGCGTAATCAGCTTTATCCAACTTAGCTGGGCTAGCAGTGATTGCTGAGGTTACCAAAGCGCCGCTACCAAAACGTGCACGCAAAGCTTGCATCAAGTTTTTGTAACCAGAGAATCCACTAGAGGTATCGCATGACAGACCACAATCGTTTGGATATTCCCAATCGACGTCAATACCATCAAATACGTCAGCCCAACGTGGATCTTTTACAAGGTTATAACAAGAATCAGCAAATGCTGTTGGATTTGCGGCTGCTTGTGGGTAGCCACCAGACCAAGTCCAACCACCGAATGACCAAACTACTTTTAGGCCTGGGTGCATTTTTTTCAATTTGCGTAATTGTCCAAAGCTACCGCGCAGAGCACCGGCATCCCACGAATCTGCAACGCCATCTACGCTACCTGCAGCATCATAAGCTTTATCGTAATCAGCATAAGAGTCACCAATTACACATTGACCGTTAGTCACGTTACCGAATGCATACACAATATGAGTAAGAATTGCTGCTGAACCACTAGTCTCAATGTTTTTTACATGATAATTACGTGCGGCATAAACACCCCATTCTGCAAAATAACCAATTACTTTTTTACCGCCAGCCACTACAGAAGAGACTGAGCTTTTTGAGCTGCTGGTAGTTGCTACAGATGCCTTAGAGCTAACCGCCACACTCGATTTAACAGAAGACGAACCCGTGCAAGGAGTACCCGTTACCTTTTTCCAAACAGCATCAGTGCTGGAGTGAGTTTCTGGATTCTCGTTTTGTGTCCACCATTTGGCTTCATACACAACGCCATTGTATTGCGCTTGCATACCCTGAGTGTAAACACTAGTCGCATTCCATGTAGGAACAGATGACACGGTGCAAGTGCTAGCGTTAGATGAAGCGGCAACAGAAGTACCTACCGAAGCAGCAGTAGAACTTTTTATCGAGGCTGCAACTGAAGAAGTAGTCGTGGTGCTGCAAGCACCTAAACCATTCCAGGCGTTAGTCCACGCCCAACCTACACCTGGAGCGTACGGACCACCTATTGTGCACCAACCACCTACGGTACAGGTGTAAGCGCTACCCGCATTTTGAACAATACTGCCGGTACTATAGCTTGCACCATCAACATAATTAGCTACACCCGCACAGTTGTAGGCATAACTCGCTTCTGATGC
>JANYIO010000256.1 GCA_025362015.1 Gammaproteobacteria bacterium
TTGACTCAATCAGTTGTAGTTGATACTTATAAAATTAATCGGGCAACGGGTGCGTTTATTATTATTGATCGCATCACGAATATCACTGTAGGTGCGGGTATGGTCATGAGTCGACTTGATGAAAAATCAGCTGTGATAGAGCCCAACTTTAGTGAATTTGAAATGGAGTTAAATGCGTTGGTGCGTAAACATTTCCCACATTGGGGCACTTTGGATTTAAGTCAGTTATTGAAAAAGTAAAGGATTATCTGTGTATAAGAAGCCCTTGAGTAATCTCAAGGGCTTTTTTGTTTTAGGTGTCATTGTCCATACTTGTAAGCTTTATCCTACATAAAATAGCGTTTATTGCCACTAGGGATTTTATTAGTAAATACGTAATCTGCAACTACTCGCAGTTAGAAGTCGCGAGTAATTATGAATCCACTTAATATTATTTTTAGTTTTCTTACATGGAGTTATCTTTAATGAAAAATATTTTTTCTGCTTGTGTAGTTACCCTTCTCGTTTTTTCATCTGCCAGTTATGCCGTTAGCCCTGTCGTTACAGATAATCCTTCTGTTGCGGCAGAAAAAACTGTTACGCCTGCCAAAGCTGCTGCATCTGCAAAAGCGGTCGCGCAACAAGAAGCGATTAACATTAATACTGCTAATGCGCAAACCTTGACCAATCTCAAAGGTGTTGGGCCCAAAAAGGCAGAAGCCATTATTGCGTGGCGTAAAGCGAACGGTGGTTTTAAAACGGTCGAACAGTTTGCGGATGTAAAGGGTATTGGCTCCAAAACACTTGAAGCTAATCGTAAAGGTTTACGTGTGCAATAATCAGTTAGTGTATTGGACCAAGTAAGGATGCCCTCCTATCTATATAGGGAAGCAATGATAGATATAGAAGGTAATGGTAGAAAAGATAGCTAAAGGAATAGTTATTCTCTTTTTACGAGTGTCGGCACCAATAAGGTGCTGCGAAATTACAAGAAGTTTGTTTTAATGGGAGCCTAGGCGAAAATGCCTGGGCTTTTCTTTTTTCAAGCGGACGATTTTAAACGAGGTGCTAATGACAGACATTCAAGGTCCACGGATTGTTGTGGCAATGGATTTTGATAACGCGGATGACTGCTTTTATATGGCTAAACGCTTGTCACCACAGTACTGTCGTTTAAAGGTTGGTAAAGAATTATTTACTGCGTGTGGCCCACGTATTATTGAGCAATTAATGCGCTTGGGGTTTGAAGTATTTCTTGATCTTAAGTTTCATGATATTCCCAATACTGTTGCTAAAGCAGTGAAAGCGGCTGCACAGTTGGGTGTATGGATGGTGAATGTACATGCATCCGGTGGCCAACGTATGATGGCAGCTGCCCGGGAAAGTCTGGAACAGCAGGCTATCCATCACAACGGCCATAAACCTTTACTCATTGCGGTGACAGTGCTTACCAGTTTTGACTCGCATGATCTGCAATCCATTGGTGTTCAGGAAAGTCTCGAAGAACACGTTTTGCATCTTACTAAGCTTACTAAAGATAGTGGTCTTGACGGTGTAGTCTGTTCTGCTCGTGAAGCAAATGTGTTGCGCGCTAATTTTGGGTCTGATTTTTGCTTAGTAACACCTGGTATTCGTTTAGACTCTAGCCCAGCTGACGACCAGAGGCGCACCCTTACACCTCATGCAGCCATAGCTGCTGGCAGCAGTTATTTAGTTATAGGACGGCCTATAACTCAAGCACAAGATCCTGTGGCAACTTGTAAGTTAATTACTCAATCGATTCATTAGTTTTTTAACCTAAGCCTAACTTGTTACTAAATCATAAGCCTTAAAAAGGTTCAAAACTTTGAATACTACGACTGACTCAATTATTGTGATTACCATCGATGGGCCGAGTGGCTCAGGTAAAGGTACCCTTAGCCAACTAGTGGCTAAACGTTTAAGTTTTCATTTGTTAGATAGCGGTGCTTTATATCGTTTGGTCGCTTTATCAGCGGTAAAACAGCAAGCCAATATTCATAATGAACAAGCCATAGCGCAAATTGCTACTGGCCTTGACGTAAAATTTGATGTGCAAGGCGAGGCCACTAAAATCTTATTGGCAGGTGAAGATGTTACTGACGCTATTCGCCATGAAACTGTTGGCATGAATGCTTCGCTTGTTGCTGCTTACCCTGCGGTTAGAACGGCACTGCTGCAGCGCCAAAAAGATTTTGCACAAGCTCCGGGCTTAATTGCTGATGGTCGCGATATGGGTACCGTAGTATTTCCTCAGGCTCCCGTTAAGTTTTTTTTAACGGCAAGTGCTGAGGCAAGAGCTGATCGGCGTTTCAAACAATTGCAACAAAAAGGTGCTAGCGTTGATATGGTTGAGCTCATTAATGATATTAAAGCGCGCGACGAGCGCGATACCAGCAGATCTGTATCACCTTTAAAACCCGCTGTTGATGCATTAGTGATTGATAGTACCGAGCTGACTATTGAGCAGGTCCTAAACCTTATGTTAGCGAGAGCACATAATAGTCTTGGCATAAAAGTATAAAATGCCGCTCGTGTTTTTTTTATTCTTACGTCATACTTTTTACACCAATACTAGGTGCTACAAATGAATCTAACCTGTTTTAAAGCTTACGATATTCGCGGTAAATTGGGCACGGAGTTGAATGCCGATATTGTGTATCGCATTGGTCGTGCCTACGCTATTTTTTTAAAACCAAAAACGGTCGTCGTCGGTGGTGATGTGCGCTTAACTAGCAATGAGCTTAAACAAGCTTTTGCCAATGGTGTGCGTGATGAAGGCGCTGATGTTATTGATATTGGTATGTGCGGCACAGAAGAAATTTATTTTGCGACAAGTTATTTAAAAACGGATGGTGGTTGTGTAGTAACTGCTAGTCATAATCCTATTGACTACAACGGTTTAAAAATGGTGCGTGCAGGTTCGCAACCTATCAGTGGTGATACTGGCTTACACGAAATTAAGCGCCTGGCTGAAGAAAATAATTTCTGTTCGGTAGATTTTTCCAAGCGTGGTTCCTATCGTCAGGAAAGTACGCTTGAAGCTTATATCCAACATTTATTAACCTATATTGATATTAAAAAATTAAAGCCATTAAAATTAGTGGTTAATGCCGGTAATGGCGCGGCGGGGCATGTGATTGATGCCATCGAAAAATATTTGCCGTTTGAGTTTATTAAAATTCATCATGAACCCAATGGTAAGTTTCCTAACGGTATACCTAATCCGTTGTTACATGAAAATCAACCTGTCACTAGCGAAGCAGTGTTGGCGCACGGTGCTGATTTAGGTATCGCTTGGGACGGTGATTTTGATCGTTGTTTTTTATTTGATGAAAAGGGTCAGTTTACGGAAGGTTATTATATCGTCGGGCTTTTAGCCGAATCATTTCTTATCAAAAACCCGGGGGCAAATATCATTCATGATCCGCGCCTATTGTGGAACACGCAGGATATTGCTGAAAAAAATAATGGTAATGCTATTCAATCCAAAACCGGTCACGCTTTTATCAAGGAACGTATGCGCTTGGAAGATGCAGTCTATGGTGGTGAAATGAGTGCGCACCATTATTTTCGTGATTTCTTTTATTGTGATAGCGGTATGATTCCATGGTTATTGGTGGCTGAGTTATTGAGCCGCAAAGGTCAAACTTTGTCTTCAATGTTGCAAGACCGCATTGCAAAATTTCCGTCACCCGGTGAAATTAACCGTCATGTTGCAGATGCAAAAGCAGCCATCGATAATGTTTATAATCATTATGTTGAAGAGGCTATTGCAATTGATAAAACGGATGGTATTAGTTTGGAGTTTCCACAATGGCGCTTTAATTTGCGCATTTCCAACACTGAGCCCGTTGTGCGTTTGAATGTTGAAAGCCGTTCTGATAAACAATTGGTGGATGAAAAAACGGCAGAAATTTTAGCCTTGTTACAATAGAATGTTGTTCTTGTTTGTTACTCTGTAATTTTTTAAATTTATTTCAATGTCGAAGGAAACAAAAATGCAAATTAAAAAAGCTGTAATTCCTGTTGCCGGTTTAGGTACGCGTATGTTGCCAGCCACAAAAGCAATCCCGAAAGAAATGCTGCCGGTTGTTGACAAGCCATTGATTCAATATGTTATTGAAGAGGCTGCAGCAGCAGGTATTAAAGAAATTGTTTTAGTAACGCATGCCAGTAAAAATGCTATTGAAAACCATTTCGATACCAGCTTTGAATTAGAGGCGCAATTAGAGGCACGTTTAAAGCGTTCTCTGTTAGAAGAGGTGCGGTCTATTACTCCGCGTGGTTTAACTGTTATATCGGTACGTCAGGCAGAAGCAAAAGGTTTGGGGCACGCTATTTTGTCCGCTCGTTCAGTAATCGGTGATGAGCCGTTCGTGGTGCTATTGCCGGATGTACTAATTGATAATGTGGAATGTAATCTCAAACAGGATAACCTCGCAGGAATGGTTAAACGCTTTGAAGCGACGGGCCACAGTCAAATATTAGTAGAAGAAGTTCCGCATGAATTAGTGGATAAATACGGTGTGGTGGATTGTTCCGGGGTGCAAATTCCTGAAGGAAAAACAGCGCCTATTAAAGCTATGGTTGAGAAGCCACCTAAGGATGAAGCACCTTCGAATATGGCCATTGTTGGTCGTTATGTGTTGTCGAAAAAAGTATGGGAATTGCTGGCAACAACACAGCCAGGTGCCGGCGGTGAAATTCAATTAACGGATGCTCTTGATGCACTGTTAGGTTTGGAAACAATAGAGGCTTATCAGTTGATTGGCCGCAGTCACGATTGCGGCACTAAGTTAGGTTATATGACTGCTAACGTAATTTATGGTACTCGTCATACTGCAATTGGTGCTGAGTTTGAATCCTTCTTGAAAGATCGTTTTGGAAAATAATTTTTTTAAAACGATTAGTAGAAATACTCTTAATCCTCACTGCAGGAAAAGGAATTTCCGCGCAGTTGCTTTTTAAGCTTGGTAAAAAATATGATAATTCCCGTTATTCTCGCTGGTGGTTCTGGCACACGTTTGTGGCCTTTGTCGCGACAACATTATCCCAAACAATTACTAAAATTATTTGGCGATACCACCATGTTACAGCAAACTATTTTGCGTTTGACAGGTTTGACAGATCTGGCATCGCCTATTGTAGTCTGTAATGTTGAGCATCGTTTTATGGTTGCTGAGCAATTGCATGAAATTGGTTTAACTGATGCGGTAATTATTCTGGAACCTAGTGCAAGAAATACTGCACCTGCCTTAGCTCTTGCTGCTTTACAGGCCGCGGCAATAGAATCGAATTCGACATTACTGGTCTTGTCGGCTGATCATATGATTCATGATGTGGATGCATTTCATGATGCTGTAAAAATTGCTATTAACGCAGCTGAAAAAGGTCATTTGGTTACGTTTGGTGTACAGCCAACGCATCCGGAAACAGGTTATGGGTATATAAAAACTTGCCAGGATTCAACGGATACGCCTGGTAGTTATCTTGTTGAGCAATTTGTTGAAAAACCGAATGCGGAAACTGCTGAACAATATTTAGCGGCGGGCTGCTATTACTGGAACAGCGGCATGTTTGTTTTTAAAACAGACGTGTTTCTCACCGAGTTAAAAACTCACAGCTCCGACGTTGTAGCGGCAGCAGAACAGTCCAGAACCTGGGCAGTGCGCGATTTGGATTTCATTCGTGTGCATAAAGATTCTTTTGCTGCTGCGCCCAATATTTCTATTGATTACGCTTTGATGGAGAAAAGTGCCAACGTAGTGTGCGTGCCTTTAAATGCAGGCTGGAGTGATGTGGGTGATTGGAAATCATTCTGGAATATTTCAGAAAAAGATAATTCAGGTAACAGTTTTATCGGCGACAGTATTGATGTGGGTTCATCCAATACATTGGTTTTTTCTCGCGACAAATTAGTAGCTACTTTGGGTGTTGATAATTTGATGATTATAAACACTCCTGATGCAGTATTAGTGGCTGATAAATCTCAAGCGCAGCACATTAAAGCTATTATTTCGCAAATTGAACAACAAAAACGCAGTGAACATATGCAGCATCGCGAAATTTATCGTCCGTGGGGTTGTTATGATGCCATTGATGATGGAGATCGTTATCAAGTGAATCGCATCCGCGTGAAGCCTGGTGCTAGTTTATCATTGCAGCTGCATCACCATCGCGCGGAGCACTGGATTGTCGTTAAAGGTACCGCGTTGGTACAAAAAGGCGATGAAGTGTTGTTATTATCTGAGAACGAATCAACCTATATTCCGGTTGGTATAAAACACCGTTTAAGTAATCCCGGGAAAATTCCTTTGGAGATTGTTGAAGTACAATCAGGATCATATTTGGAAGAGGATGATGTGATTCGCTATGAGGATAGCTACGGACGTTCGTAGCATTATCTGAAAGTTAAATCTATTTGTATTTGTATCATGTGAAATTATTACAGGTCGTCAATAATGAAAGTTACAATATTTGGTACAGGTTATGTAGGTTTGGTAACAGGCACTTGTTTAGCTGATGTGGGGCATGATGTTTTATGTGTCGATATAGATCAGAAAAAAGTGAATAACCTGAACAACGGCATTATTCCAATTTTTGAGCCAGGCTTGGATGCCATTGTTAAGCAATCTGTACAAAATGGGTTGCTTAATTTTACAACGGATATGGATCGCGCCGTTAAGCATTCAGAACTACAAATTATTGCTGTAGGTACGCCTTCAGACGAAGATGGTTCAGCAGATTTGCAATACGTTGTTGCGGTAGCCAAAACTATTGGTCAACGCATGAGTGGTTATAAAGTAGTGATTAATAAATCAACGGTACCAGTGGGTACTGCTGAAAAAGTTAGCGATGCTTTAACGACGGAATTAAATAATCGTAGCGCGAATATTTCTTTTGATGTGGTATCAAATCCAGAGTTCTTGAAAGAGGGCGCTGCTATTAATGATTTTATGAAGCCGGATCGCATTGTGATTGGTACTAGCAGTGAGCGAGCTGAAAAATTATTACGTGAAATGTATGCGCCGTTTAATCGCAATCATGATCGCATGATTTTTATGGATGTACGTTCTGCAGAGTTAACAAAATACGCCGCCAATGCCATGCTTGCGACAAAAATTAGTTTCATTAACGAAATGGCAAACTTGGCGGAAAGGTTGGGGGCGGATATTGAACAAGTTCGCAATGGCATAGGTGCGGATCCGCGCATCGGTTACCATTTTATTTATCCGGGGTGTGGGTACGGTGGCTCCTGTTTTCCTAAGGATGTGAAGGCCTTAATTAATATTGCTAAAAATATTGATTACCGGGCGAATTTAATGGAAGCGGTCGATAAAGTTAATCAGGCCCAAAAAAGTAAATTGTTTGGTTATGTTAGTCAGCATTTTGGCGGCAATCTTAAAGGTAAAACTTTTGCGCTCTGGGGACTTTCGTTTAAACCTAATACTGATGATATGCGCGAGGCACCCAGTCGAGTACTAATGGAAGCTTTATGGGAGGCTGGTGCGAAAGTACAAGCCTACGATCCAGTGGCTATGGATGAAACTCAACACATTTATGGCTCGCGAGATGATTTGAAATTGGTGGGTACTAAAGAGAGTGCTCTTGAAAAAGCGGATGCACTTGTAATCTGCACCGAATGGAAAAATTTTAGAGCGCCTGATTTCGAGATTATCAAATCCACATTAAATAAACCTGTGATATTTGATGGTCGTAACCTTTACGAGCCTGAGCGCATGATCGAATATGGGTTTGAGTATTATGCTGTTGGTCGAGGAAAGAGCATCCAAAAACACTAATTATCACAATCAGTGCAGGATCTTATCCTGTACTGCGCTTTTCTTGATTATTCCCTTCATCTGCAATACCTAACTTCTTGAAAAATAAGGCTCATTCTGGTAGTCTTCCGGCCCTGCTGAAAAGTCTTGCTGATTTTTGCCAGAAAATAGTAGGCGCTAGCATCCAGCCTGAGGAAGCGTCTATATCCCCCTAATTGACCCGCATGACTGGCCGCGCGGTGTGGCAGGTGTTTTTAGCCTGTTTTATAAAGGTAATCCCATGAGTATGACTGAAAGTTTTGCTGAATTATTTGAAGAAAGTTTAAAGACTGTGGATATGGTGCCGGGCTCTATTATTACCGGCGTTGTTATCGACATCGATAAGGACTGGGTGACTGTTCACGCCGGCCTGAAATCAGAAGGTGTAATCCCTGTTGAACAATTCCGCAACGAAATGGGAGAGTTGCATCTCCAAATCGGCGACGAAGTTCAGGTAGCCCTGGAAAGTGTTGAAGATGGCTTTGGTGAAACCAAACTATCGCGTGAAAAAGCCAAGCGTTCAGAAGCTTGGAAAGTGCTTGAAGCCGCTCATTTGGCTGAAGAAGTTATTAAAGGTGTTATCAACGGTAAAGTGAAAGGTGGTTTCACTGTTGATGTTGCCAGCATTCGTGCATTCCTCCCTGGTTCGTTGGTAGATGTTCGCCCAGTGCGCGACACTAGCCACCTTGAAGGCAAAGAGCTTGAATTCAAAGTTATCAAACTAGACCAAAAGCGTAACAACGTGGTTGTATCTCGTCGTGCTGTGTTGGAACAAACCAATTCTGCTGAGCGCGATGAATTGTTGGCTACTTTGCAAGAAGGCCAGGCAGTTAAAGGTATAGTGAAAAATCTTACCGATTACGGCGCATTCGTTGATTTGGGCGGCGTAGATGGCCTGTTGCACATTACTGATATGGCTTGGAAACGCATCAAGCACCCAGGTGAAATTGTTAATGTTGGCGATGAAATCGACGTTAAAATCCTGAAATTTGACCGTGAGCGTAATCGTGTATCTTTGGGCCTGAAACAACTCGGCGAAGATCCATGGATACAAATCACCAAACGTTACCCAGAAGGTGCTCGCGTTAAAGCGAAAGTCACTAACCTTACTGACTACGGCTGCTTTGCAGAGTTGGAAGAGGGTGTTGAAGGTTTGATTCACGTTTCAGAAATGGATTGGACCAACAAAAATATTCACCCATCTAAAGTAGTTCAGTTGGGCGATGAAATTGAAGTTATGGTATTGGATATAGATGAAGAGCGTCGTCGTATCTCTCTTGGCCTGAAACAATGCCAGGAAAACCCATGGGATGCATTTGCTCGCACTTGCGCTAAAGGCGACAAGATCAGCGGTAAAATCAAATCAATTACTGACTTTGGTATCTTTATTGGTCTCGACGGCGGTATCGACGGTTTGGTTCACTTGTCAGACATTTCCTGGCATGAAGCTGGCGAAGAAGCCGTGCGTAAATACAAGAAAGGCGATGAGCTGGAAACCGTGGTATTGGCCATCGATCCTGAGCGTGAGCGTATTTCTTTAGGTATTAAACAACTTGAAACTGATCCATTCTCAGAATACGTTACTGTGAATGACAAGGGCGCTATCGTTAAAGGTATCGTTAAAGAAGTTGATGCTAAATCTGCCATCATTACTTTGCAAGGCGATATAGAAGCTGTTCTGAAGGCATCTGAATTAAGCCGTGAAAAAGTAGAAGATGCGCGTAATGTCTTGAAAGTAGGGGATGAAGTTGAAGCAAAAATTATTGCGGTAGATCGCAAAAATCGTAGCATCAGCCTCTCTGTGAAATCTAAAGATGTTGAAGAAGAAAAAACCGTATTAAAAGAGCATAGCACCAAGCAATCTGAACAAGCTGCAGCCCCAACAACCTTGGGCGACTTGATCAAAGCGCAAATGCAAAGCAAAGAGTAAGTTGTAATGAAAACAGCCAGCAATATGCTGGCTGTTTTCATTAGTTTGTACCTTATTGTAAACTTGGTCTAGAATTTAAAGGGATTTAAATGATGCATTGTAATGCTTCCCTCTTTTTTCACGTATACCAAACAGATTGAAGAAAATTTACCAACCAGTCGTCTAGCTTAAAAACATCAAATTCCAAGCGATTAACTGTAGAGTAAGTGTAATGACAAAATCTGAACTTATTGAACTCATCTCTGAAAAACAAAATCAACTTCCTGTAAAAGACGTTGAAATTGCAGTTAAGTTGTTGCTCGATTACATGTCTGATATTTTGGCGTCAGGTGATCGTATCGAAATTAGAGGTTTTGGCAGTTTCTCCCTTCATTACCGTGCTCCGCGTACGGGTCGTAATCCAAAAACCGGTGAATCGGTTGTGCTTGAGGGTAAGTATGTTCCTCACTTTAAGCCCGGCAAAGAAATGCGTGATCGTGTTAATGAGAGCATTTTAAGTGGTTAGTGTTTTTACATCCGCAGCATCATTCCATTCTTCTTTGTTAGGCGTAAACAATTATATTAATTGCCAAGCAATTTTCCTTTTGTTACCTAATGTGTAGTTCCTCATACCAATTCTATTCGAGTTCCAAAAGAGTAGGCGAGCTGTTAAACTTGCGCTGCTTTTTTGGGTTTATCCGGCTTTGTAAATAATATTTACAGCTGCTACATTAATGGCACGTAAAATAGCAATATGAAAATTTTAGTAACAGGTGCGGCAGGCTTTATTGGATCTGCAGTGGTCCGCCATATTATCAATAACACGCAAAATATTGCTATCAATCTGGATAAGCTTACCTATGCCGGTAACCTTGAGTCCCTTGACTCGGTAAGTGAAAACGAGCGCTACTATTTCGAGCAAGTTGATATATGCAATCGTGCTGAAGTGACTCGTGTGTTCAAT
>JANYIO010000264.1 GCA_025362015.1 Gammaproteobacteria bacterium
AAAAAACATTCTTTTTTTGATTTTCAAAATGCGACATGAAATCATTATTCATACACTTCGCCCTCCACATGCCAACCTTCCTCTTTGGAACTATCGGGAATTGCATCGCTGGTAGCGTGATGAATTTGGCCACGCTCACCGCCTATGACCAGGTAATACACATCCTCTTTTTTAACGTCTTTCACATGAGCAGGAGCAAACCCCTGTTCATTTTCAATAAAGGCAATGGTGGTCATGTTATTGATCCTCTCCACGCGAGCGCCGACCAGCGGCCAATTTCTCGCCGACCATTTCTGCCGCTTCACATTCATCAATGTTGTGTTCTCTCATGAGTTTTGAGCGGTCACGTTTTTCTTCTTTTTCGGTCATGCCGAGGGCAAAGCATAATCCTGGCGGCACCATGCGAAATAAGCCTTGTACGTTGTCACTCATAATCACGCCTTCGGTGTATTTGCCGGTCACCTTGCGGGTGCTGAGCAGCATCATGCGTTGATCTTCAGTCAGTTTTTTAAAACGTTCGATATTGACCAGTTCACCCTCATCAATTTTGAGGCACATCCACCATTCGAACATGGCCAACATTTTTTCACTCTCGTCGGGATAATCTTTCATATTTTGCGTGGCTTGCCATAACCATAAGCCCATGCGACGGCCAAGCAGTTTTGACACCACCACGAGGTATTTTGCGAGCAACGGATTGGTGGTGAGAACGTGCGCTTCATCGGTGAGATTAATGGTGGGTCTTCCGTCGCGCTGTGTGCGTTGTGCGCGAGCGATCACCTGGTTGATGATCGAGATATAGGCCACCGATAATTTATCGTTGCTGTCGTTGCCAGAGGCTAAGGCACCCATCTCAATACGGATGTAATCGGCATCCGGTAATTCTTCGCCAGGGCGATTAAATAATTCACCGGCAAAACCATCGCAAAATAAATCCATCGCATCGGCCATTTCCGATATGCGTTTCTCACTTTGCGGACGATCCGCCATTTGCGCACGCAGTGCTTTGATCACCTGTTCGGGTAATACATCGGCACTTTTCATGAGACGCGATTCAATCGCGGCCGTCAGCAAGGCTTTTTTCAGTAAACCTAAATCGGCTCGCGTCATGCGCTGCTCTTCCTTGAACTCACCACCGGTCACCATGAGCCGCGCAATAATCAGCATTTCGCCTAGCACATCACGCGACACTTTCTCATCCAGGTTATCGCCTTTGTCAGCTTCTTCCAGCTCAGCGTCACCGTTAAGTACATCTTCAATAACGCTATTAACTTGAATAATATTGCCTGTGCTATCGACCAGATCGAGTGCGGCTTTGAACGGCGCAATGGAAGGTGCTTGCCCCGGACGCATAACAATATCGACCACGGATTTTCCGTGTTTTTTAAGATAGGTTGAAAGCAATCCAAACGAGTTACCGGCTTCGACAACAACCCACCTGGGGTTGTACACGGCAGTGATTAACATTTGTAAATACACGAGTGTTGCCGACTTACCTGCACCGGTGGGGCCAAACAAAAACAGGTGCGCATTTTTAGCGCGATCACCCTGCAACAAGGGATCATAACTAAAGGTTTCGCCGCCGCGATTAAACCCAATCACGCAGAGGTTGCCCGTACCAATTCCGCGACCATAAAACGGTAAAATATTCGCGAGGTGATTGGTGTAAATAATGCGTTGACGAATGGCGACTTGATCGAGTGAAGTATCGTAAGCGCAAGGCATGAAACGTAAATAGCGATCCAGCCTGAATTGATCGTACTCTGGATCAATAATATTAAAATTATTTTTAAGCAATAGCGTATCCGTTTCGAGAATGGCATCTTCCATGGCATCGTCATCATCGGCACGTAGTGCAATACCCATGCTGTAGGGATAGAGTTTATTGCCGCGTGCAATTTGCGAGCGAGCATTTTTAACTTCTTCCTTAGTCGCGATAGCCTCCGGTGTACTGCCTCGTGAATTTTTTTCCAGCGTTTCCAAATGTTTGCGAATAATATTTTGTGGCTGCACCACGTAAGTGACGATTAATAGTGAGCCAGTAGGCAACTCATCCATAAAACACGATGTTCGTGCATTGGGGCCAGAACGCTCTTCTTTACTTTCGTAACGCTCTGCCGAAGTCTGCCCCACCTCCGGCACTTTGGTCATGCGTTCAATGGACAAGAGCGTGTGTGGCATGCCATCAAAATACCAACACTTGGTTTTCATATCGCCGCGCACATCGCGTGAGATCACGTCAGCTGACAAATCAAAATCAGCTGTTTTCATATCCTCAGTGCAATACGGATTTAAACCCAGCCACGCTTGTGGATCACCCTGGGTGAGTGTTGGTTTTGGATTGCCCCAGCGAAATAACCAACTGCGAATTTCCTCGCCGTTAAGTCGTTTTGATTGAATGCTTGCCGCTTTTAACATTTGCGATACGCGCTTGCATTGGTTTTCCAATTCGCGCACAGCGGTCATGCCTTTACGACGCTGAATCCCTGTGAACTGACGACGATAAAATACTAAATAGACTTTCCGTTTGGAGCCGCCCCACGCACGACCGTTTAACGGATCTTTAAATAAACCGTTCGCTTGCGACATATCCTCGACGTGCGCGCCAAACACTTTTTTTATAAAGTGTTCACTGTAAGGTGTAAGTGCGGCATCGCGCTGCGCGTGAACACGAATAGCATGGCTTAATAAATTATCGGTGAGCGAGCGAAACTCACCGCTGTCACACCAGCAATAGGTAGACACTACCCAGGGTGCCATCGCGTGCTCTTCAAACGTACCGCCAATAAACGCATTAATACCATCACGAATTGTTTCCAGGTGCGCATCTGAGCGTGCCTCGGTAGCAATGGGTGTAATGTCATAAATCGCAGCCACGGTACGTGCATCCGCGAGTAAAATTTTATCTTCCTCAACAATATCGAGCCACGGCAATAATCCGGTAATGGCTTTACTGTGTTTATACGCTGGTTTTATATCATTATCGGTGATGAGCGGCTTTCCACTGAAGGGAGAGCCTTTTACAAAATAATCGAGCACAGCTGCTTTAATTCCCATGATGTTCACTCGACAACAAAGGAGTAAAGGATTTATTGTTTGGATTTTTGTGGGTTGTGTGTTTATTGGCTGTGTCTTTATCGTCCTGCTGAAGCGCCGTGCCCGGATGTTTTATTGTTGCGACCACTTCATTGGGTAGCGCGTAATGCGTGCGGTCGTACAGGGTGAACCGTGTCATATACGCGGGTACCGCCGCACCGGAAGAACCCACCACATGCGGCTTCACGTACATATACAATTCAGGATTCGGCAACGCTGGAAACAAATGATCTATTTGTGCTGCGCGTGGTGGAAGATCAGAAATATAATCCTCATCATTACTGATCGGACGCGCACGAATATCCGCTTCACGTTGACGCAATAATGCAGTGCCACCGTTACCGGCTTTTTCATCATAAATTTGTTTCATGGTGGGTAAATTTTTTGGCACCACCTTGTCGATGTGCGACGCACAACCACTGACTAAAAAAACCAAAAAAAGAGTCGTTAAAAAAATCCCCGATAAAAAACGACGTTTAATCCATTGCTGACGAACCATGTTTGCCCCCTTGTGAATACGCTAATTTACGACTGCCGGTGTTGTAATCACCATAAAGATCCCGCGTGATATGCAATGACACGGATGCTCCAGGATTCACCACAATGGCGTCGAAGGAATCGCGCGTGTGTGATTTGTAAAAATCCAATACCGTTTGTGCGGCACCCGCTTCGGTTGCACCTAGGGCAAATTTCATTTTGTCGCCAGTCACTGTGCCACTGGAGGTGTTAGTGAGTGGAGACGTGGTTTGTGTAGTTTCTGCGAGGGCTTTTGCATCAAAATAGTTTTTGGCCATACCCAGTACACCCACAGTCGCAAGTTGTTGCGGCGCATCGGTGACACGCTCGCCACCAATACAGGTTGCACCTTGAGGGGTGCTGATGTAGCCAATGGATTCACCACTTGATCCCTTTGATTTATCCGATGAAAAAGGTTGTGTTTCGATGGTTCCGGCTTGCTTACCTTCATACTCATTTTTATCCAGGTTAGGCATGTGTTGAATGCGCCCATCGGCAAAGGTAAACGTGGCGGCAATAAGATCAACTGTGACGCAACTCAAATTCCAATTGCCGGTGGCTACTCCTTCAAACACAATGCCTTTTAACCCTGGTATGTAGTAGCCATTGGTGGCAAGGTTTTCATCACCCAAAATAATTTTTACGGGAAAGGGATCTTGCACTCGACCCCCTACGGGTACACGACCAATCATGGCCGTCATGGCTGTTGCATCGATTAATGTTGCACTGGCCTCAATGGTAAAATAAGGCGTGGTGACGCTTTTTTTCTTGCCATTACTGAGCGTAATATTTTTTCCGTTTTGATCGATGGTGCCGCGTGGCGCAAGCCCTAAACGTTCCGCATTAGTTAACGCGTTATCGACCGCATTTCGACTACCTTCGACCCATGAGCTGCTGGAATTGGACAAAGGTTTTACAGACACATAGCCAGGTAAGAGCGTGGTCATGGAAGGTGACTCGCCTTTTTTATCGGTTTTGGGTTTGCCGTCGATGCCGAGGTCTGCATTGGAAAAGTCATAACCGTTGACACTGGTGGTATTGAATCTTTTTTGCTGTGTTGAAAATTGTTCCGTGAGCGACGTAAACGAATTTTTTAATCCATCCACCGTTTCCGCGACGATATTCACACGATCATCACCTTTTGCTCCGGCGCCCACGCGATTTTCGGTTTTGGTTAAACGATCTTCCAATGTTTTAATATAAACATCCTGATTTTTAATTTTCTCATTGCTGACTTCATAACCTTGTTGCACATTTTTCAGTGATTCAGATACGGTATCGCCGGTGACTTCTTTAACATCCACTTTTTTGGGTGTACTGGCAGGTTTTACCATTGAGGCCGGTG
>JANYIO010000282.1 GCA_025362015.1 Gammaproteobacteria bacterium
GCCCATTGTCTGCGCCGCAAATTGATTTTTAATCACAGGGATAAAATCCAGCCCGATAAAACCTAAATGGCGCAACATGATTAATGGCAATGACGCGCTTGAAAATATACGCACCAGCTTATCGCTAAATTCAATCGTGAGTGTTTGATCAAGTTGCTGACGATGTAGATAATCTTGCAATACACTTAATTCACCGAGCGATTTCCCCGTAGCCTCTCCCTGAATTAAGGCATTCACCAAACACACACAATCGCGCAACGATAAATTAAAACCTTGCCCTGCAACCGGGTGGAGAAAATGGGCAGCATTACCCACTAACACAATATGTGAACGTATTTGTTCATTCGCAGTCACTAGCTTTAACGGATATGAATAACGCTTACTTACACGCAAAAATTTTCCTAAACGATAACCAAAACGCTGTTGTAAGTGTTGTAAAAAGTCGGCATCGCTCAATGCAGTAATTTCATCCGCTATATCGTTCGATAAGGTTAATACCAAAGCCGATTCATTTGCAGCCGCGGACTCACCCAATGGTAAAAGTGCGAGCGGACCTTGTGCAGTGAATCGTTCGAAAGCAATTCCTTTGTGTGACTCGCTATAAGCAACATTCGTAATCACAGCAGTTTGGTCATATTCTTTTATCGTTTTATCTATACCCAATACACTGCGAAAAAGTGAATCGCTGCCGTCGGCAACAATCGCAAGTTTGCAATTTAATTCGAAAATTTCATCATTAGAATGAATAATTAACTTCGCACCTAATTGCTGTGGAATTAATTTTTCTACGCGTACTGGAGCACAACACTGAATATTTTTTTGTGCCTGTAATTGCGTGAGCAATACTTTACCAATCCACGCATTCGGAATGACATAACCCACCGCATCTAAATCATAAGTATTAGCGTCAATCAAACCACCCATAAAATGTCCGGCATCACTCACGTGCACCTGCTGAATCTTGGTCGCATGTTCCGCCAACTTTTCCCACACCCCCAACTCACGCAGCACTTCTACACTACCCTGCGCAATGGCGGTTGAACGCGCATCAAAACTCGGCTGATAATGCGCTTCATCCGTTTCAGCGAATGGTCGTACTTCTAATAAAACAATTTTCCATGCGGGGTTTTGCCGGGCGAGCAAAAGCGCGAGGCTGGCGCCTACCATGCCGCCACCAATAATGGCGATGCCGAAATTTCGTTTGTCACTCATCGAAAAAGTATCATTTGATAAATTAAGAAGCCATCAAAGCTTCAATATCTTCCACCGTTTTAGGTGCATTTTTCGTCAACACCTCATTTCCCTCTTTTGTAATTACCACATCATCTTCAATGCGAATACCAATGCCGCGCCATTTTTTCGCGACTCGTTCATTGTCTGGCGCAACATAAATGCCAGGCTCAACAGTGAGTACCATGCCGGGCTCTAGTACGCGCCATTCGCCGCCGACTTTATAGTCACCCACGTCGTGCACGTCCATACCTAACCAATGCCCGGCGCGGTGCATGTAAAACTCTTTATACGCTTCAGTTTTGATGAGCTCTTTTACATCGCCTTCAAGCAACCCTATATCAACCAAACCCTGAGTGATAACACGCACGGTGGTTTCGTGCGGATCATTCCAATGGTTTCCTGGTTTAGCCACAGCGATAGCTTCAAGTTGCGCGCGCAAACAAATTTCGTACAGAGTTTTTTGCTCAGGAGAAAATTTTCCGTTCACAGGAAAAGTTCTGGTGATATCAGCCGCGTAATATTCAAGCTCACAACCAGCGTCGATCAATACTAAATCGCCATTTTTGAGTGCAGCACTATTTTCGATGTAGTGAAGAATGCAGCCATTTTTACCACCACCTACAATCGTATTGTACGCAGGAAAGCGTGCGCCGCTTTTACCAAACTCGTGCATAATTTCTGCTTCAAGTTGATATTCCATCACCCCTGGTTTGCATAGCTGCATTGCGCGTATATGTGCGCGACAAGAAATTTCGCCAGCTTCTTTCATCACGCGTAATTCTGCAGCACTTTTAAATAAACGCTGTTCGTTTAAGATGTGACTGAGGTCAAGAAATTCGCCAGGAGGTGTTGCACCGGAACGTACTTTTGCACGGATGGTGTTAACCCATTCCATGACTTGTTTGTCGAATTCGCTGTCTTTACCCATCGCATAATAAACGCGCTCGCGGCCTTCAATCAGCCCCGGCAAAATATCATCGATATCGTCAATCGGAAAAGCATCGTCAGCACCATATTCATTGCAAGCACCTTCAGGGCCCGCACGATAGCCGTCCCACGTCTCGCGTTCGCGATTGCGTTCGCGTACAAAGAGTACGTACTCGCCGTGTTCACGGCCGGGGATTAACACCAATACCGTTTTCGGTTCTGCAAAGCCGGACAAGTAAAACAAATCACTGTCCTGACGATAGTGGTGTTCGGTGTCGCGACTACGAGTGCGCTCGGGCGCAGCAGGCACTATGGCAATGCTATTAGGCTCCATCATCGCCATGAGTTCTTTGCGACGACGGACAAATTCTGGTTTGCTAATACTCATAATCGTTCTCTGCTTAAAATTAATTAATGCACTTGCCCGGAAGCTGGCACACGGCTAGCGGGATCAATCGGTTTGGCTTCATCCGCTGCATACTCTAAATAAAGTGAAGCGGCGAGCATGCGCACATATTCACTCACTTCCATATAGTCGGCCTCGTCTGACTCGTCTTCACTATCTTCAACTGCGATGTGGGCAATTGCAGCTAAATCGCGCAATCCATCTTCAGCTTCTTCAGTCATTACTCGGTTGGTTTTACCTGCAGAACCAAACCCCGTAAGAAAACCACAGCACCATTGGCCAAGTGTGGCAGTGCGCTGGCTAAGTTCAGTGTCGTCTTCCGGCAGTAATAATTTAAGACCAAAACCATCGCGCAACTGTTCAACACTCGTGTGATATAAACGCGTAAGTGCA
>JANYIO010000283.1 GCA_025362015.1 Gammaproteobacteria bacterium
CCTTTTTCATGGCCAAATAATTCACTTTCCAATAGCTCATCAGGAATCGCGGCGCAATTGATGGGTATAAAAGGATGATCGCGTCGATCACTTAAATAGTGAATAGCGCGCGCTGCATTTTCTTTGCCAGTGCCAGTTTCACCTTGTATTAAAACTGATGCATGGCAGCTGGAAATTTTCTTTATCAACGAAATGGTTTTAATAAAAACCGGCGATGCGCCGGTGAGATGAAGGTGCGCAAATTCCTCAAGCAATTGACTTTCCTGGGCTAGAATTTTATTTTTTGGCTGTAAATATTTTAGTAATCTAGTGCGCAGTTCTTGCGCAGAGCATGGCCAAATCAGAAAGTCATTAAAGGTAGAAAGAAAATCTACCTCACCTATCAAGGTGGGCTCGCCCAAAATTAAACACAGGTTAATTTGCTGGAGTGATTTACGCAGATGCGTGCTAACCAGATTACGTGTGGGCTGATCCGCAAGGCTGGTGTCATCAAAAAGAAATAGATTTATGCCTTTTTCCATATCTGCCGGCCGAGCAGTAAAATCATCTTGTGTCACAAGATGTAACACTGTAGGCAACTCTGAGAAAATCGAGCCCAGCTCTTTGCTTAGCGAACTATGGTCTGCATTTAAAATAATAAGATTAAGCTTACTCATGATAATCATCCTTTTTTCTGATGTAGCGAATCACTCATTGAAGCGGAGTTTAAACGTTTTAGGTGCAATCCTTAGGGGTACACAACAACTCATTCTTTAAGGGTAGATAACAAGCTCGAAGGGGCTGCCCAGCAAATATTCATCCATATGATAAAAATCCAATTACGTAAAAATGTGATTAGGCTGCTCACTTCGGTATTCCCAACGTGCAATAGTCAAGAAAAAGCTGCCAATGAACAATAGTCAACAGCGCAGAGGCTTTATGTCGCAATGTTTTTTATATGCCTGCTGGCGCTCACAAATTGCCTAGTAGCAAAAGCTACCATAGCATTTTTTAAATTCAAACCTCTTTCGGATGAACGCAGCACAAATAAATAACTTTTTAATCAGTCGCGAATAAAATTGTCGCGTAAACCATTTTTATATTTGTAACTGATGAGCTAAGTGCCTGCTTTGGTGGGGCAAATACGACCCAAGTGCGCACTTTATTACCCACATAAAACTCTCATAAAATTATTTTAAGCGACGCACCGGGGATTTTTAAGCCCAGCAGCAAATCTGCACATTTTAGAAAAATCTTTACAATTCAAGCGCCTATAAAAAATGCTATTTGTGGTATGGAAGTTGCGATAGTAAATAAAAAATAAGCACAGTGGCGAATATAGGAATGCAACACTGTTTGTTGGCTGAATTAATTGCTTGTTGGGCAGGGCGCCATTTAGGTTATTCACAAAAAGTAAAAGGGTTGCCTGTGCAAAATGCCAACCAATGTGTTTCAGAGGATGTAGCGGAGCTTGCTAGCGAGATAACCCGCTATTTGCAAAATCATTATTGCGTTGCCGATACACTTGAAGGAATTTCACAATGGTGGATATTGCGCCAGCGTTTACAGGAAGAGCGTAGCCGCGTTGAGCAAGCAATGGAATATCTCTGTACACAAGGTATTGTTGAGACTCACAGATTGCCCGATGGAGCCATTCTCTATAGTCCAACTGCTGTAAAAAAAGATGCTCGTACCACTAATTAAATTCCCGAGAAAATTTCGGAGAAAAACAAGCATTAGAAAAAACAGACATTAGAAAAAATTGCAGAGGAAATAGAGTGGCATCTTATCGTGCAGTCAACGGAGTCCTGCTAAGCCTTGAACATTTTTTTAAAAATCGGTTACCGTCCGAATTAAAAAATGGGCCCGTGAATGCACGCATTGAATTGCTAGGAAGCGCCGATATTACTACGCCATTAACTGGCAATGTATTAGGAATTTATTTACATCGCGTTGCAATTGACCCGCATGGGCGCAGCCGATTTTTTCCACCGCAAGGCGCAAATAAAAATGCAGCACCTGTTGCGGAGTTACCGGTTAATTTACATATTTTGCTGATCGCCTCAGCGGTTAACGCAACCATTGAAGCAAATTTAATAGCATGGGCAATGATCGCGATCGCTAATGAAGCGCAATTTGATGTTTCACATTTAAGTGAGTTTGATGAAGGCTGGAGTGAGCGGGAAAATATTAGCGTGACGCCAGAAGATTTAACCAGCGATGAATTTTTTCGTCTCTGGGGGCGATTCGGTATGCATTTCACTAACAGTGTGCCCTATGTAGCACGCACATTGCGCTTGCGTTTGAACGAACCACCTAGTGAGGGCCCCGCCGTTATCTCGCGGATTTTCCCTGCCGGGATTGCAGAAATATAAATTAGGGAATAGGTGACTATCATGGAGAATACAGCAGAATTTGAATTGACCGATGCCACGCAAGTGCGGGTATTAGAAACCAATATTTTGCATGCGAGCGATGTGATTTATTGGCTCGACGGTTCTTCGGCCAACGACATTGCCGATATGACACGCATTGGTTATTCGCTGGACTTGAGCATCACCCAAAAACCGCGCGCGGTAAAGTTATTAAACTCGGCGGGCAAAACCGCTTTTTGGTCCACGCCCACTGAACCTATGGTGGCCGGAACAACAACTGAAGCACAACGCCAACGCCCAGCTGTCGCTCCGTTTGTGGTGGCCGGTTCAGTGGCGGATACGATGGGTTTATTTAATCCTGCCGCATTTGAATTATCACTTGGCTCCGGTGATGGGCACGCTGTGGTGTTATTTCCTACTCCTGTTGGCGTGCGTATTCCCGCTGCCGGAGCAGTGCAAGGACAAGTGAAATTTGCAGCTTCAGGTGCGCCATTAATCTGGGGCTTGCTAACACTGACAATAACATTGGGGCTTGGTGAAACTATAAATTTCCAGGGCCAAACCAATACCAAAGGTGACTTTGTGTTAGCGCTTAAACGGTTGCCACCCTTGCCGTTAAGTGTGACCGAATATAGCGCCGAATTAAGGATTACAGGTCTTGCCAGCACCACCGCCGACCAACCACTTAAGATCGCCGATTTAGTCGCTCTGGAGCTGGGATCACCCAGTGTGCAAGATGTTTTTTCTACCGCTATCCCGTTAACGATTCGCCCCGGTGAAATCAAGCGAATCACATCCTTTAACTCAAGTTTTATTGCTGTACAAACAACCTAAAACCGTCTGACAACCTAACTACAACTGTCTGATTATTGTTGTATGAACCGCCTAAGGGCACGCATGAGGAGGAAACCATGCCTGAATATCTGGCTCCCGGAGTCTTTGTCGAAGAAGTAAGTTATCGCGCTAAATCCATTGAAGGTGTTGGTACCAGTGTGGCCGGCTTAGTAGGCCCCACACGTACTGGCCCGCTCCGTGGCAAGCCCGAACTATTAACCAGTTTTGCGGATTTTGTGCGTACTTATGGTGATGCTAATGATTTGGCATTGTCTGGTATCTCTGGGCTCAACTACACCGCTATAGCAGCTAAAGCCTTCTTTGATGGAGGGGGGACAAAACTGTTTGTGGCGCGAGTGGTGAGCGGTGTCAATGGCACTAACGCCCTGGGTGCTGGCAGCACCGCTGCCTTTGGTTCGAAAACGGACAGCAATAACAATGTGACTTTTAGCAGTCGCTTCCCTGGCATGCAGAGTAATTACACTCTTGAGGTACATTGGCGTGACAGCGAAAATCTACTTAAGGTGGAGACTACTAGTGCACCGGCAGAAGGTGAGGTGGTATATCTAAACGCTACCGGCTTACCAGTTGCGGTGCGTGCAGCGGGTGCTGGCATGCTCGCACGGGTACCCAACGCTCGCTTCCCGATTGATTTCAAAGGCTTGGTACGCAGGGAGGGCGATCATTTTGTCATTGTCAATAATTTCGCCCAAATTAGCGCCGCCGACACAGTGGCTGATCCCGTTACCCTGATCAAAGCTTTCACACCAGGAACAGATTTCCGCCCTAGCGGCGCCGCTGATGGTGTTGAAGGCGTACTGATGACGGCCGGGTTAGTCAATGGATCAGGAACAAGCCTTAGCTATACCCGTGTACGGGCTAAATCGCCTAGCAGCGGTGCGCTAACGAATGGTACTGCCGCAGTGCTAAACCTCAGTGCTGCGACTAACGTTCAACCCTTTACGGGTGGCGCATCCTGGGGAACTTTAACCACCTTGCGCGGTACGCTGAATGCGGCGGGTACGCAATTCACCCTTAACGGCAGCGGGCTGAATTCCGGGGTTGTCGTTGACCTCACCTTCAATCTTGCCGCTTTAGCCGCAGCACCGGCTAGCGCACAAGCCGTGATGGTACAGCGCAACTTTGACCTGGATGTTTATTCTGGCGGCACCAACGGCGAGTTAGTGTATCGCTACGGCAATATCTCCACTGCACCTACGGGCGATCGCAGCCTCGCAAATGTATTAGCGGCAACGCCTGCAAAACGCGACGATGCATTAACAAGCCCGATTAGTTGCGCACTGGATGTAGGTGCAACAGGTGATGAGATAGTCGCGGCCCTGTATAACATGTTTGACCCTGCGGCCTTATCGCCACCACCACATTCGGTGAGCGGCCCGCGTTATTTGATTCAGATCGCTGGTGCCACTGACGGCACCGCACCGGTAGCCGTTGATTACGGTGGTGAAGTCGATGAAGTTAATGGCAACACCGGTTTTGCTGCCTTTGAAGATATCGAAGATATCGCCATAGTGCTGGCACCGGCAGCAGCAGCCGACGCCAATGCGCATCAGGCGATAGTGGTTGAAATGCAAAAACACTGTCGCAAAATGCGCTACCGCGTTGGGATCGTTGATTCCCGCGATGGCATGTCGCTCTCGGAAATTCGCGATTTCCGCTCCAACTTCGACGACTCACGTTTAGCGCTCTATTACCCCTGGGTGATTGCAGCGGACCCCACTGGCGTACGCGAAAGTATCTCGGTTCCACCTGCCGGTTTTGTGGCGGGGGTTTATGCCAATACCGATGTACAGCGCGGTGTGCATAAAGCGCCAGCGAACGAGCCAGTGATTGGCGCATTGCGATTTGCACAAAACATTAATCGCTTCCAACAAGAGTTACTCAATCCTGATGGCGTTAACTGCCTGCGCTCTTTCCCGGGGCGCGGCCATCGGGTATGGGGCGGGCGTACGCTGTCAAGCGATCCCGAATGGAAATACGTGAATGTTCGACGTTATTTCCTTTACTTGGAGCGCTCGATTGAGAAGTCCACGCAGTGGGTTGTATTTGAACCTAACGGTGAACGCCTCTGGGCCAATGTACGCACTACCGTTGAAGACTTCCTCTACAGCGAATGGTTTAACGGCAAGCTTCTCGGGCCAACACCAAAACATGCGTATTTCGTGCGCTGTGATCGCAGCACCATGACGCAAAACGACTTGGATAATGGCCGTTTAGTGTGTGAAATCGGTGTGGCACCACTCAAGCCTGCGGAGTTTGTCATCTTCCGTATTGGCCAGAAAACTGCCGATGCCTAACGCCGAATAATCAACTAAATGAGAGACCTTTACACAACCTGTGCATCGGTCTCTGAATAAATTAACGAGGAACGATTCATGGCTGAATTACGCGATACCCCCTACAACGCATTCAATTATCTGGTCAATCTAGGTGATGGTAGCGAAGCCACCGTACTGGGCGGCTTTTCAGAAGTCTCCGGGCTGAATGCTGAGGTCACCATTGCGGAATATCGCAATGGCAACGCTAAAGTCAATTACGTCACCAAAATTCCAGCCATCAACAAGTCTGGCGATGTGACGTTAAAGCGCGGCGTTATTGGTGCCAGCAATATCTATGCATGGTTAGAGCAAGTGCGTTCGGGCGATGTAACTGCCAAGCGCAATGTAGAAATAAAACTCACCAACGAAAACCCGACGAATCACTCTGCAGTGGTGACTTGGAAATTGTTGGGCGCCATGCCAATCAAGTGGACGGGACCAACACTAACCGCCAAAGGTGGTAGCGATGTTGCCATTGAGGAGTTAGTTCTAGCGGTCGAGCACATAGAGCAATCTTAACGTTAGTTCTTGCGCGCTCGCCTTTCTGGAATTAATGCTTCTGGGAAGGTGAGTGTTTTTGCTTTGCTTTTATTTAACTATTAGAGCGACTTCTCGTTATGGAATTTCTTGGCGCACGAATTCAAATTAACCCTCGCCCCATCCGGCGCACTGAAGTTGCATTGGATGTTGGGATTGTGGGCCACTGCCCCGGGCAAGTGCGGATTGAGCGCTTGTTAGCCTTAACGGGTATTTTGGATGATATGCACCAGGCAGGTTTTAGCACGCGTGTTAATGCCATAGTCGCAGGCACTGAAACCTTGCTCTATCACCTGCCAATACCTTTGCATTCCACGGCGGAATTTGACGATATTTTTCCTGAAGCGCGTCAAATTGCTACGCATTACAACAGTGTTTTAGCGGGCAACAAAGCTTGGTTACCATCAGCCATTGATGACTTTTTCGCCAATGGTGGCGAGCGCTTGTGGTTGGTACGCATACCGGAAGTGGATGGTATTCGCGGCTTTCTACCCCAGTACAATTCGCCCTATGACAACAGCGAAGATCTGCGCGGAATCGCCTGCTTGCTGGCAATTCCCAGTATGGCTTTGATTACGCTTCCCGATCTGGAGCGCCTACAAATTCCAGCGCAATTGCCCGACATTCCGCGCAAACGCCTCAGCAATCCGCAACCGCAATTTTTACCCATCCACAGCGTTATAGACGATGGTTCGCGGGAGCGGCGTAATAGCAGCGAACTACCAACGGCAGGGGAAGATCCGCTGCCCTTGTTAATTATTTTGCGTGAGCTGTTAAGTTTTAGCGCTGCACAGCGCCCCGATATCCAATATTTATTCACCATGCCGATAGGTTATTCCACCGGCTTGGGTAGCCCCTGTATTAATAAAACTGAATTAACGGCACTAACCAATGCCCGCGATAATCCCGATGCTTATTTATTGCGTCAAGTGCAATTACTTTTCCCTTACTTACGCGATAGCGACGAAGAATTGCGCAGCCCGGTTGGGGTTATTGCCGGCGCCATATCTGCATCATCAAAAACACGTGGTGTGTGGCGTTCTATCGGTGATCGCACACTGATAAGCCCAGCTCAGCCCTATCCGCCACTGGATACCCAACAAATTATCGCACTGCGTGAAATGCCTGGGCTAGGCATTCTTAACCAGCGACTTGGCCGACTAGCGCTAGACGATGAACGTTTGGTCGTGCCCGCATTACACCGCAATGACTATGTCCCCGGCACCACGTCAGGCCGTTACAGTGAACGCCTTAATGGCACGCGTTCGGCGGAAGTCGTGCGCTTTCTGGGCTATTTACAGCGCAAGCTACAGGCACTAGGTGAGCAATTGATTTTCAACCTGGACCCGGAAGATCCACGGCCGCAACTTATGCTAGAAGGATTCTTTCGCAACCTTTACCGCGCCGGAGCTTTACGCGGCACGTCAGCAGAGGACGCGTTCAGTATCCAAAAAGCCAGTGCTCTAGAGGGTGTCATCGCATTTGATATTCAAATCGCACCGGCTTACCCCATCGACAAAATTGTAGTGACGTTTATTAACCGAAATGGCGAATGGGCCGCAGGAGTCGGCAATGAGTGATGATTCGCTCCACAACCTCACTGGCTTTGAATTTGTTCCGTTTCGCTTTGACGTTAATTTATTTAGTTCAAAAGCGCCAAAAGAGCTCCTTTGTAAGGCTCGTTTTAGCGAAGTGAGTGGCCTTGAAATGACCATGGAACCAAAAGTTTTTACCGAAGGGGGAAATAACTGGGGCGAATTACAACGCATTGGCCAAACCCGTTTTTCACCCATCGTACTTAAACGTGGCGTTACCGATGGCCCTGATCTCTTTAATTGGTTTGATGCGGTAACACGCGGCGCAAATTATGGCTATCGGCTGGAAGGCACCATTGTTGTGAGAGGCAGAACTAAAGAGGGAGCAGACAGACCTGTACTTACCTGGAAGCTGAGCGGTGTTTTACCCACGCGATTCAAAGGCGCGGACCTTTCATCCACCGCCAGCCAGGTTGCCATTGAAGAACTGACACTGGTGCACGAAAGCCTGACCCTGGCCGTGTCCTAACTTAACGTAATAACAGGAAATTTCATGAGCAATCCTGAAAAAGCTACATTATTTGATGTTACCGGGCCCGCCGATACGCCACAAAGAGGTAGCGAAAGTGTGCCTGTGCAATTTAATCCCAGTAGTTTAAAAGTCACTCTGGCTAATTCGATTAAAGAAAATGAACGCAGTGGTACTACTCGTGCCACCCAATATGTGGACAAAAGCTCATCATCCTTGAGTGTTGAGTTATTTTTTGATACCACCATGAACGCGAATGATAGCAATACAACACAGGCGACATCGAATACCTTCAGTGACGTGCGCAGCTTAACCAAACTGATCGCAGAAGCTTATATGCATCAACCGAGTGAAGGCGACACGCATGTGGCACCCAAGCGTTGCATGTTTGTTTGGGGCACATTTTCGTTTGTTGGGATCATGGAAAGTTTTGATGAAACCCTGGATTTTTTCTCACCGGAAGGCACGCCACTGCGCTCCACCGTTTCAATAAAAATGACCGAAAGTCGCTTTCAATTTAACACCACAGCGGCAACCGCAGCCAAGCGCGATACCCCAACGTTAGGGAAGGAAAGTGATCCGGTGGAACAGGACTGGCGGAAAAAATCTATGTACAACGGAGTTGAAGCTCCGCGTATGCCCTCAATGCCTAATTTATCCATACCCAGTATTTCAGTCGGCGCCAGTTTGAGTGCATCGATCGGTGGCGGCATCAGTGGTGGAGCGGGAATTGGCTTGAGCGGTGGAATGGGAATAAGCGGAGGCGCCTCATTCTCGGCTGGGGCATCGTTCTCTGCAGGAGCAGGAGGACTTTCCAGCAGTGTCAGCAGCGCACTTAAGCTAAGCACTCCAGCGTTTAGTTTTGGCTCATCGCAGGCTTTAGGTACGGGTATTCCCGGCGCTTTTTCGGTGAAGAGCAATGTTGGTAGCAACTTTAATGCAAACAGTAGCTTTAACACCGGCAGTAGTTTTAACGCAGGCGGCAGCTTGAATACCAGCGCTAGCGCAACTAGCGGTCGGTTAAATGCTAACGCCAGTATCAGCACCTCCGGTGGTGGGGTTAAAGCTACCGCCGGGATTGGTTTTGAATAAGGAAGAATTTTATGCCGGTATTTATTAATGAAATGATTACAGAGGCTGCGCCCGAGGTAGTGCCTTCATCCACCCAGCAACCCGCACAAGAAGCTATGCCAGTGTCACAGCCGGAATACGAATTAGTGCAAACACTCAATCTCATGAGCGAACGCCAAGCGCGTTTGCGGTTTGACTAAACACTTTATGACAAACAACCACTTGTATGACGACAGCTACTTTATGACAACAGCCACTTGTATGACAACAGACACCTTATGACAGCAGACAGCGCATTTGTCAGTGTTAGACCAAAAATTAAAGTTGCTGGAAGCGAAAACAGCAACTTGGGAGAAGCTTTGACAGCATTGGTAATTAGCCTACCTTTGTCGGGCATGGCGCATGCTGAATTGACAGTGACCAACTGGAATACCAGCGGCGATTCAGGTGAGCTTGATTATGTTTTTCAAAGCATTGGTTTAGGCGAAACCATAGAAGTGTCTATGACTACGGGCGACTCTTCTACCCGCTTGTTCAAGGGTGAAGTCACTGCACTTGAAGAGCTTTATGGCGAAGGTGCGCCCCAGCTCACCATTCTTTTACAGGACAAGTTGCATCGCTTAACACGCACACGCAATAACCGCGTATTTGAAGAGCAATCGCTGGACCATGTGGTTAACACCATTGCCAGCGACGCGGGCTTAAGCGCGGATGTAAACCTCTCCAGCGTGGTGGCAACTTATCACCAGCTCAATGAAAGTGATTTAGCTTTTTTACTGCGGATGAGCGGTAGTTTAGATATGGCAGTGCGCTTGCAAAATGACCAATTAAGAGTTCGCGCGGAAGAGGAAGACTCCGAACCCGTGGCATTAAATGCACAAGATAGCGCCTTAAAAGTACGTTTAATTGCTGACCTTAACCAACAACCCACAGGCGTAAAAGTGCAAGGCTATAACCTCGACAATGCAGAAGATGTGAGTGAAACCAGTACTAGTTTGCGCCGGCCAGCTAATGACACAACTGCGGCCACCACCTTGAGCAACCTCAGTTGGGATGGCGAAGAAATTGTTCCTCAGCCATATCCTCGCGCCCAAGGTGAAGCAGAAGCGCTGGCCAAGGCGCATTTTAATCGTGCCGCCAAGCGTTTTATCGCTGGTGATATTAAGGCGATTGGTGAAGCGGCACTGTTTAGCGGGCGCGAAATTGAGCTGACAGGAGTATCGCCACGTTTTGCCGGGCGTTATCAGGTTGTGAATTGCGTACATCATTTTAATAGTGTGAGCGGTTTTGAAACACACCTCAAAGTTAACAAGGCGGACTGGAAGCCATGAGCCTCGTGAACTCACATGCATTAGGGTTGTTGCACAACTTACACATGGGGCAAGTGCTAGACAACGCCGACCCCGATAGCCGCGGGCGGATCAAAGTACGGCTGCTGGCCAATGCGATAGAAATTTGGGCGAGTGTTGTAGTGCCTTCCGCTGGCAATGGTTATGGCGTTTGTTGCTTGCCGCGGAATGATGAAATTGTCGTAGTGGCGTTTATTACTCCCGAACAACCGATGGTGTTAGGGAGTGTTTGGAGCGGGCAAAACAGCGTTCCTGAAGATGCGGATTCAATCGAAGATCATTACGTTATTCGCACACCTTCCGGCAGCGTGCTCGATTTTGATGAAAGCGATCCCAGTATCAAATTAAGTACGCCACAGGGTTATAGCATCACGATTAATGACAGCGGTGGTGGTGAAATTGAAATCAAACGCGACGGGCAAAGCATCAAGCTTACCTCTAGCGAAGTGAATATTACGAGCAGCGCCACGGTGACGGTCAATGCCTCACGGGTCAACATCAGTGCCAGCATGATACAGGTGGATGCAGGCATGTCGCGGTTTAGTGGCGTTGTACAGGCAGACACGGTGATTGCGAATGCAATCGTGGGCACCACTTACACACCAGGCGCGGGGAATATGTGGTAATGGCTAAAGTTCAGGCAAACGCTAATACTCAAGCTAGCTCAATAGCAGCTCGGGGGAAACGGGTTCAGGCAAAACAACTGAACAATCGCGATGATATTCATCCGGTGCGTTTGCGTGCACCCTACTTTAGCGGCCAAAACAAAGCTGAACTTCATCGCTATTTTGAACCAGAATTTATTGGGCGTTTTCAGCGCGACTTGCAACGCAACCAAATCAATGCCGCCAGTTTAAACGCGTGGAAAAGTGAAGATGCATTTAGTAAATACAGCCCACACAAACTGGTCTTGCGCTTACCCATGCACAAAAGTTTTTATGTGGTGAGTTGCGCAATCATCTGTGATCGCCTTGGCCACCCGGCGCTGGATCCGCAAAAAATTAAATCCGCCGGGTTTGTGATTCGTCGCCACACCAGCAACGGCGAGCAAAGCTGGATGCTGGAAGATGACGAAGTACTAGGCTGGGAAACCACCCCCACCGGTGATCGCGACCCCGATGTCAACCGCCGCTTATGTTGCGATAAAGCGCGCAGGATTTCTGGTGTATCCCTTGGGGGCGTCGCCAAAACATCAATGAACAGCGAACCTATTGCCACTTACACCGGCGAACAAACTCACCCACTACACCCCGTTAAAATTCACGATGCTCAAGGTAAATGCCACACCATCCTGCACGGCTATTTGCCGTTGGGCGGCACTTATAATTTCCGCCAACCACAGGGTAAAAGTGTCTTTGATGCTGACTCTCTGGCGGATTTTCAGCGGATTACTGCTGCGCAATTGCCTTGGCCATTTGGCTTTCTGCCGCCATCACCCGGAGCAGCCGTGGTCAAAACCTGGCTGGGAGAGCATACCCGCCCCGTGAATCAAGGCAGACCAACTGCCGGTTTTTTTGAGTTGCTTAAAGTACTGATCAACCGCTACCACCTGGGCAAAACCGGGCTAAATGACAATGAGCGTTTGGAACAGTGGGCGGCGCGGCAATATTTTTATAACGAAGCCCTGGCGGCCACATTAAGCCCCGCAAATTTTAATGACAGCAACCGCCTCAGCTTTGCCAATGCCCAACAATACACCTTACTTGAATGGCTCAACACCTTGTTCACCGGCGACACCAATCGCCTGATTGAATACATGGCGCAGCAAGAAAAACGCCTGGATGAATATGTGGGCACCAATTTTATATTCGATCAATTACCTGCCAGAACAAGTGGTAATGCCACATTCGCGTTTTACATAACGGCAGCAGATGCGCAGGAGTTACGCACCTTGCTCGACCAGCGAGTACTCGATCAAGCCGTGAGTAAAGCCAACGAAATACCAATGCCCAAGTTCACTCAAGGTAAAGATGATGTTTATCAGGTAATTCCTTTTGTCCGCATAGCGGATGCCTGTGGCAATGAGCAAGTGGTGTGGGCCGAGGCTGCTGCACGCACTGAGCTGTTTCGCGTAGCGGCACCGTTTGATCCCAATGCCAGCCGCCCCTCTGTAATTCAAATGCCTTCGCTGAGCGATTTAAAAGGTGGGCTCGCCAAGGGCGTGAGCATGATTACACCGCCCGATACTTTTGGCTTACTCAATGCGCTCAACCTCAAAAAAGGTGCGAGTAAAGATGTATTGCCCAGCGGCACCCCCAGTTCGATGGGCATTCAGTGGATCTGCTCCTTTAGTTTGCCGGCCATTACCTTGGTCGCCATGATTCTGCTGATGATTATGATTTCGCTGCTGAATATCGTGTTTTTCTGGATGCCTTTTGTGCGCATTTGTTTGCCATTCCCCACGATGAAAAAGCCATAGCGGCAGAACAGGATGAAGAGATGAGCATACCGATTCCAAAAGTAATGAGCTGGCCACTGGGCAGTGTGGATGAACAAGGGCGATTAGCATTTGCGAGCGACGATGACAGCGTGCGCGAAGTGATCCGTAATATTTTATTAACGCGCCCCGGTGAACGCTTGATGCGCCCGCAATTTGGCGCAGGGCTGCTGGATTTTATTCATCAACCCAACAACGAAACCACTCGCACATTGATGGCCAACGTGGTGAAAAAAGCCATCGAACAATGGGAAACCCGGGTACTCGTCGACGGCGTAACGGTGCTGCCTGACACCACGAGCTTGTCCAAGGTGCAGATCATTATTCGCTACCAAATGCGCTATGCACGACAGCCGTTACAGCTCAGCCTGGGATTAGACCTTAACCAAATTTGATGATGCCGATTTTGATAAAAAATATTAGATACTAATGGAAGGAATGTATGCCACTACCCATACCTAATTTAAATGACCGCCGGTTTGACGATCTCGTCGCAGATGCGCGCGTTCGTTTAGCGAATCATCTCCCGGAGCTCACCCAAATTGCGCCGGGTGATCCCGCCCATGCAATGATTGACCTCTTTGCTTATTTCACCGAAACCATTCTCTACCGCGCCAATCTTATTCCTGAACGGCAGCGCAGAGTTGTACTTAATTTACTGCAAGTGCCATTACGCAATGCTCGCCCGGCTAGAGGGGTCGTTTGCATTGATGCTGGTTCACGCACCGTACATTTGCCTGCTCTGGTGCGCGATGGCGTACAACTGAAAGCGGGCAACCAAAGCTTTACCGGTTTAGGCGAATTGCAACCGACTCCACTGGCACTTTCTGTATCGATTAAACAGCTTATCAGCGATGCTGAACTATCCACTATGGGGTTAACCCCGCAAGATTTATTGGAGCAATACGGCCTTAAACGCGGCGAAAAACCCCAACCATTTCAGCCACGCAATTTTGAGCTGGGCAAAGAAATACTCAGCCTTGCGGATAGCCTCGACAAACTTTTTTATCTTGCTCTTACAGTTCCAAAACCACTTATTAGTCAATTAGTACAAGTGCGCGAGGCTATCGCCGGCATCACACTTAATATCGCCATAGCACCCGCTGATGATTTGGATGGCGACGAAATCAGTTCGCTTAGCCCACGCAAACTTTTGTGGGAGCTGCTGACCCAAACTGAAGATGGGAAATTATTACCTTTGCCGCTGGAGATTGTTAGCGACAGCTCACGCGGTGGCCGTCAAACCGGTGTAGTTCGCCTGCGTTTACCGCGCAACCCGCAATTGTTTGATGCCATGGGCGTCAGTGACCCGATGTTTGCCGGGCTGGGTAATCTGCCACCTGAATTGCCCGCACCATTAACGAGCGATCGTATTGCCGCATGGTTGCGCTTGAGCTGTGCCGACGACCCTGAATTGAGCTTGGGCTATCTTGGCGTTAACGGTTTAGAAGTCATCGGCCAAGGTTTGAAACAGGATCTTGTCATAGGCGTCGGCACCGGCAATCCCGATCAAGTGATTGGCTTGCCAGACAATCTCATTGACCCGGCGTCGTTTGAATTACATGTCGAAGAAGAAGGCGCCTGGGTGCCTTGGCAAGCCGTGGATTTTCTGGTCGACCTTGGTGGCGCCGCGCGCGTTTACCGGCTCGACCCCATCGCCGGGCAAGTTTACTTTGGCGATGGCCTTGAAGCCGGCAAGCGCCCACCGATAGGAATGCGGATGCGGGCAGCCAACTATCGCTATGGCGGTGGCATAGTTGGCAATGTTCCAGCAGGGGCCATTAAAGAGTTAACCGGTGGCAGCTCGCGCTTGACTGTACGCCATGAATGGCCTTGTAAAGGCGGGATAGAGGCAGAAACCGTCAGCCAGGCGGAGCGTCGCATTCCGCAGTTTTTAACCCATAGAAACCGCGCGGTTACCAAGCAAGATTTTGAGCTGTTAACACAAAATAATCCGATTAATCCGGTAGCGCGCGCGATGGTACTGGAAGGCTTCTTGCCGGGAGCAAACATCAATGCCGCGCGCGACCACGTGCCTGGCGTGGTCAGCGTGTTTGTTTTGCCGCCGCGTTATCCCGCCTTGCGCCACACGCCAAAACCCAGCAAAGGCCTGCTCAAAGATGTATTCGAGTATTTGTTGCAGCGTGTGTTAATTGGCACCGAGCTTTATGTGCTCAGCCCCGAATTTGTGCCACTCGCAGTGGGCGTGACCGTGGATGTGCTTGACCCGGATACCGAACAACAAACCTTGCAAGCAGTGCAAACTGCGCTGGTGACCTACCTTTGGCCACTGGCACCGGGTGGCGCACGCGGCGAAGGTTGGCCAATGGGCACTAACGTCAACGCCAACGAACTGCAAACCCAAGTGGCACGCGTAGCCGGTGTGCGTGCGGTAAAAGCATTAAGCATCTTTCAAAAAACCACTAGTACCTCGAGCGCTGGCAGTAATTGGCAACGCCTGGCGCGCGATCAGGCGCTTGGCCTTAAAAAATACCAACTGCCAGAACTTATGGGGGTGAGCGTGAGTACGGCTAATGGTGAGCCAAGCCTACCCGGCGGTATTGAGCCGCTAAGCAGCAATAGCCGTGGTGTACCCACTGCGGTTATTCCTGAGGTGTGCTGATGGACAGCAATAACCTGCCTTATTTTTTACTGCGTGAGCCCGAGGAGTTTGATCAGGGCTCCAGCCATTTCCTATGGGATTCGCGCCGCACCGCCCTGGTATTAGCGCAAAACCAGGAATTGCGCTTACCCGCTGCCAATCTTGCTGCCAATCTTGCTGCCAGCTTAAGTGCCTGGGCAGCGGCTAAACCCCTGGTGTTTGATCGCTTTAGTCAACTATGCCGTATTCACAGCAGTGGCACTTATCTTGAGTACAACTCAGGGCGTGGTTATTTGCCCTTGGCAGATGGCGATTTACACCCCGTTAATGCCATCACCGGCAGTTTTACTGATTTGGCGCTGGGTGCCGATGGCCGCCTTGCCGCCGGTTATTCAGATGTTGGAACCAACAAGCATGGGCTTTTA
>JANYIO010000263.1 GCA_025362015.1 Gammaproteobacteria bacterium
GTATTGTTACGCGCCATAGCACTGACTTTATGTTTTCATGCAGTGGCTATTTACGGTATTAGTGTTAAACCTGAAGGTATTCAGCTAAGCTTTTTTGCTGTTTCTTCACTCATTTTATGGGTAATCAATAGCGTCGTATTACTTAGCAGTTTTAAAAAACCACTGCACAATGTATTTATTTTTTTACTCCCACTCTCTGCTCTTGCTGTCATTGCGGCATTTCTCAGCCATAGTCACAGCTCCATTTTACAACTCCATTATAAGCTCGCCTGTCATGTAGTCTTATCTATTCTTGCATACAGCTTATTAACTATTGCGACTTTACAAGCATTGCTCCTGGCCTATCAAAATCGACAACTAAAAACTAAAGCGGGCTTACACAGCCTGCGCTATTTACCGCCCTTGCAAACCATGGAGGCCTTGTTGTTTGAATTTGTATTCGTCGGCGAAATTTTATTAACGCTCTCGATAGTCACTGGCTTTATTTTTCTAGAAAATATTTTCGCACAGCACCTAGTGCACAAAACTGTATTCTCAATAGCTGCCTGGTTTGTGTATGCTTTCTTGCTAATAGGAAAATACAAATTAGGCTGGCGCGGCAATACAGCAATTCGCTGGACATTAGCAGGATTTTTATTTTTGATGTTGGCGTATTTTGGCAGCAAGTTGGTGTTGGAAATTATTTTACACAGAGTTTGATGCAGGCACACAGGGTTTGAGGTAGATAGTAGCAACAAAAAAATAGCCTCATCTGTGGCGAATGGTACTTACTTAAGCCCGTCATCCTCGCGTAGCGGGGATCCAGAGTGGTGGCAAGATATTTCAAAAGCACTGGATCCCCACTTTCGCGAGGATGACGACTCCCTGAAATAAAATATTTTTGCCCAAAATATCGAAAAAACGCTTAAGTAAGTACCATTCTTATCTGAGGCTATTTTTTTGTTGCGCTATTCCCGCGACACACTCTACTCTCTACGCCACTGAGTTCCAGCAACCTTGGAATCTTCCAGTACAACACCTTGCACTAGCAATGATTTACGAATCTCATCTGCACGCGCAAAGTTTTTATCATTTTTCGCTTGAATACGTTCAGCGATTAAATTTTCAATTTCTTCTGCACTGATAGCATCGCTGCCGCCAGCCTGCAAAAAAACTTCCGGATTTTCTTGTAGCACACCTAGAATCAGACCAAATGCTTTTAATTGTGCAGCAAGATTTTTAGCCAGCACAGTATCACTTTTAGCGTTGTTTAAATCGCGCACTAAATCATACATACCAGCAAGCGCAACACGAGTGTTAAAGTCATCATTCATCGCCTCAACAAAGGCTTTGTAATAATTGCTTTCTTGCATGTTACTTAAAGCAAGTGGTGCAACATCAGCATAATCACGCAGTGCGCCGTAAAAACGTTCAAGCCCGGCGCGTGCTTCAATTAAATTATCTTCTGAATAATTAATCGGGCTACGGTAGTGGCTGCTGACTAATAAAAAGCGCACAACTTCCGGGTGATATTTTTCCAGTACATCGCGAATGGTGAAAAAATTGCCGAGTGATTTCGACATTTTTTCGCCATCAACACGTACTGCGCCAGCGTGCATCCAATAATTAACGTACTTACGACCATTAGCCGCTTCGCTTTGTGCAATTTCATTTTCGTGGTGCGGGAAAGGTAAATCCGGACCGCCACCGTGAATATCAAAAGTATCGCCACAGCATTTTTTGCTCATAGCGGAACATTCAATATGCCAGCCAGGACGACCATTGCCCCAAGGTGATGACCACGACGGTTCATCGACTTTAGCGGCTTTCCAGAGTACAAAGTCGCGAGGATCTTCTTTGATTTCATCCACTTCAATACGCGCACCAGACAACAACTCATCGACATTTTTATTGGTAAGTTTGCCGTAATCTGCGAAGCTGGTTACGCGGTAATAAACGTCACCATTACTTGCTGCGTAAGCGTGGCCTTTTTCAATAAGTATTTTGCTCATATCAATAATTTCTTGAATATAAGCTGTCGCGCGCGGTTCAATATCCGGACGTTTAATTTCCAAACTTTTCTCGTCTTCATGCATGGCTTGAATAAAGCGTGAAGTCAAGTGTGTGTACTCTTCGCTATTTTCTTTGGCACGATTGATAATTTTGTCGTCAATATCAGTAATGTTGCGAACGTAATTAACATCCCAATTCTGGCTGCGTAAAAAACGTGTAATCACATCAAATGCTACCAACACTCGCGCATGACCAATATGGCAATAGTCATACACAGTAATACCGCACACATACAATGAAATTTTACCCTCATGAATAGGTTTAAAAATTTCTTTTTGACGAGTGAGCGTGTTGTAAATTTGAAGCATGATTTTATTCCGTAAAAATATTGAGCTATTACTAGCTAGAGCGCCTGATTGATTCTTGTGACACCGTATGAGGCATGGACGACCTACATGGAAGTAGGAAGTTTCCCGAAGCGACCGGATCGCGAAGGGATGCCGATTCGAGCCTACAGGGATGTATTACGGCGTGTCGCACAAGGATCAATCAGATGCGACGCGAATTACAAATACTTAATCATCATTTTTCGCAAAACTATCTTTCAAACTAATTGTACGATTAAACACTAATTTATCAGCACCATTGTATTTACTATCCAAACAGAAATAGCCTTGACGCTCAAACTGAAAATGATCGGCAACTTGTGCGCTAGCTAAACTCAGTTCTGCTTTACAGTTTTGTAAAATTTCCATGCTGTTGGGATTAATACAATCCAGGAAATTTTTACCGCCAGCATCTGGCGCTTCATCAGTAAATAAGCGCTCATACAAACGCACTTCGCAATTTATATTTTGGGTTGCAGACACCCAATGAATAACACCCTTGGCTTTAACACCATCTTCAGGATCTTTACCTAAAGTACCTTCAATAATATGCGCCATTATTTCAATGATATTGCCTTGCTCATCTTTCACTGCACTATCCGCTTCAATGACATAGGCATTGCGTAAACGTACACGCTTGCCCAATACCAAACGTTTGTATTTTTTATTAGCTTCTTCGCGAAAATCTTCTTGTTCAATAAAAAGTGTTTGCGTGAATGGTACTGTACGATCCCCTAACTCTTCACGATTAGGGTGATTGTGCGCAATTAAGGTTTCGACTTTATCTGTTGGATAATTTGTTAGTGTTACTTTTAGTGGTTTCAAAACACACATCGCACGCGGTGCATTTTTATCCAAGTCATCGCGCACACAAAATTCCAGAACGCCCACATCAACAATACCGTCAGACCTTGTTACACCAATGCGCTCGCAGAAATCACGCAATGCGGCTGGAGTATAACCACGACGACGCATACCAGAAATTGTTGGCATACGCGGATCATTCCAGCCGTCCACATGGTTTTCATCAACCAGCTGCTTTAATTTACGTTTACTCGTTACTGAGTAATTAATATTCAACCGCGCAAATTCGTATTGGCGCGGTATAGCTGGCACAGGCAAATGTTGAATAAACCAATCATAAAGTGGTTTATGGTCTTCGAATTCCAGGGTACATATAGAATGAGTAATACCTTCGATAGCATCACTTTGCCCGTGCGCAAAATCGTAAGACGGATAAATACACCACTTGTCACCGGTTTGATGATGATGCGCTTTTTTAATACGATAAATAATCGGGTCGCGTAAATTAATATTGGGCGATGACATATCAATTTTTGCACGGAGCGAACAGGCGCCTTCCGCAAACTCACCAAGTCGCATTTTTTCAAATAGTGCAAGATTTTCTGCAACACTGCGATCACGGAACGGACTATTTTTACCGGCCTCAATCAGCGTACCGCGATACTCTCGCATTTGGTCGGCATTTAAATCGCACACAAATGCTAAACCTTGCTCGATTAATTGAATCGCCCACTGATGTAATTGATCAAAATAATCTGAGGTATAACGAACATTGCCATTCCATTTAAAACCCAGCCATTCCACATCTTGCATGATGGAATTGACGAACTCTTCATTTTCTTTTTCCGGGTTAGTGTCGTCAAATCGTAAATTGCAGGTACCACCAAATTCGTCGGCCAGACCAAAATTTAAGCAAATGGATTTTGCATGACCGACATGCAAGTAACCATTTGGTTCTGGCGGAAAACGCGTGGCAACTTTTTGATGAACGCCTTGCTCTACATCTTTACGAACGATCTGTTGCAAAAAATGTAATGGCTTTTTAGTTTCAGTGGCATTTGAGTCTGAAGAAACGTGATGATCGGTCATACTAATAATGCTTCCAGGTTAAAACAAAATGACTTAAGTGGGGCTATTGTATGTAAGCCTGAGGCACTTGTCATGATGATAGCGTGCTATTTGTCATTAGTTATTTTGGCTGGGAACGATAATCGCTGCGTCTTTGCAGTTGATAACGTACAACAGCTCGTTGGTGTTCCGCTAAAGTTGCGGAGAACTCTGAAGTGCCATCCCCTTTGGCCACAAAATAAAGTGCATCGCCCGCTGCAGGGTGCAAGGCCGCATAGAGTGATGCTTTACTGGGCGTTGCAATCGGTGTTGGTGGCAAACCATTAATGACATAGGTGTTGTATTGGCTTGGCCGTATTAAATCATCCTTACCTATTTTGCCAATATAATTGGCCCCCATCCCATAGATAACCGTAGGATCTGTTTGCAGTCGTATTCCCTGTTGCAAACGACGCACGAAAACTCCCGCAATTTGTTCTCTCTCACCCGCTGAACCCGTTTCTTTTTCAACAATAGATGCCATTATCAAAGCTTGGTAATCATTGGCATAAGGTAAATTAACGGCTTTGGTAGCCCACATTTCATCCAATGTTTTGCGCATACGTTTATAGGCTTGCGTTAAGAGTTCAACATCTGAAGTGCCTTTGGAAAAAGTGTAGGTATCTGGATAAAACCAACCCTCAGGATGGGATATGGGTAAATTTAAAATCGCCAATTGTTCTGTGCTGGTTTTATGAGAAAGTTGATGACTTAGTGCTGGCTGCCCATCAAGCGCAGATATAATTTGACGAAAATTCCAGCCCTCTAATAAAGTGACCTGGTGTAATATAACTTCGCCATTGTTAAGTTTTTCTAATAAGCGTAAAGGAGTAATACCCGCATTAAAAAAATATTCTCCTGAATGGATTTTTTCTTTGTGATAGTAACGTGCGTACCAGCCTAACCAACGCGGATGCATAAGTATTTCTTTATTAGCTAAATCCTGGGTGAGGTGCGAAATCGTTTTACCGCCCTCAAGCTCATAGTGATAGCCGTCTGCTGGAATCACTAGCGGGGTTACCAACCAGTTTTGGAAGTTATTCCAGGTACTTACCAAAAAAAATACTGCAATTAAGAGTATTGCAGTGAACATCCATCCAAATAATCGGCTTTTCTTGCGCTTAAGAGGCATGATTATTCTCGCTAGTTAAGTTAATTTTGTAGTGATAAACGCTTGGCGAGTAATTTTTGTAGATTCGTCGTATTTTTTCCTGGTGCGAAAAAATAATTTTTCTGATCAAATACTTTCACCACGGGCCAGATACCAAAAATGCTATTGCAAACAAAAATTTCATCGGCGGTTAATAAATCATGGTGTGATAATTTTTGAATGCTAACCGTTAAACCTAGCTCCGGTGTCAGCTCATCAATAATCAAACGGCGCATAACACCGGCAACACCGGCCTCTGTTAAATCGGGAGTCAACAGGTTTTCATTTTTGATGATAAAAATATTGCTTAGCGTTGCTTCAATAAGATTATTATTTACATCGAATAACAAGCCTTCAGAAAAGGTTTCATCACTCCACTCTGCCCGCGCCAAAATGTGCTCTAAACGATTGAGGTGCTTTAACCCGGCAAGTGTAGTATTACAGCCTAAACGCTGAGAACAAACTCTTACTGACACACCCTGGCTGTAATTGGATTCGGGATAGCTTGCTGCGGAAAAAATTCCAATGCAAATGGTTGGACTAACATCATTTGGCAAACGATAACCTCGGCCACCCTGCCCGCGTGTGACAATGATTTTCACAACAGCTTCAGCTAAATCTTGCGGCGAAATTTGTGCAATTAATTGCGCAAGATAATCCTGAATTAAATTAAGCGTTATAGAGATAAATAATTTTCCGCAACTGGTGATTAAACGCTCTGCATGTAAATTCCATAACGGAATTTTTGCATTCATCATCCGACAAGTTTCAAACACGCCATCGCCATAAGTAAACCCTCGGTCTAACGGCGATACCTGCTTATCTATCACACCATTGATAGCAATTGCGGGGAGTTTGTGTTGCATAGTTATCCTTTAATGAGGTAAACCTTTTATAAAGTAAACTACTCATGAAGTAAGCTTAAGTAAAGCAGTCTTTATATAAAGTGCTGACTTTCCTTTAAATTGTTAAGTGCGCCAGAAATATACTGAGCTTATATGAAAACGCCGAACTAGTGTCCGGCGTTTTTTTATTTCTACAATTTACGCGAAGTCATTAAATTTTTCTAAAAATTAATGAGCCGTTAGTTCCACCAAAACCAAATGAATTGGAAAGTACTGCATCAATTTTGCGCTCCTGTGCAATATTCGGCACAAGATTAATATCACAGCCTTCATCTGGATTGTCCAGATTGATAGTCGGTGGTGCAACTTGATCACGAATTGCCAAAATACTAAAAATTGCTTCAACCGCTCCCGCAGCACCCAACAAATGGCCAATCATTGATTTAGTAGAGCTTACCGCTACATGCTCAACTGCTGTACCTAAAACAGATTTAAGCGCCTGGCATTCTGCTTTGTCGCCTGCAAGTGTAGAAGTTCCATGAGCATTAATATATTGAATCGCTGACACCGGAATTTGTGCATCTTTTATTGCATTTTGCATGGAAGCCGCTGCACCTGCACCATTTTCCGGCGGTGAAGTCATATGATAAGCATCTCCACTCATGCCAAAACCAATGAGTTCGGCATAAATATTTGCGCCGCGAGCTTTAGCATGTTCATATTCTTCAAGCACGATTACGCCAGCGCCATCGCCCAGCACAAAACCATCGCGATCTTTATCCCAGGGGCGGCTAGCCGCAGTTGGGTTATCATTTCGAGTAGATAGTGCCCGCGCCGCCGCAAAACCTCCCAATCCAAGTGGAGTCGTTGCCA
>JANYIO010000317.1 GCA_025362015.1 Gammaproteobacteria bacterium
GCCGCTGAAGATGGACCACATAAGCGTTTATTTTTAGACAATGAAACTTCGTGATGACAAACAGAATAAAAAAGATTTGTTAAGGAAAGATTCAAAACCTCAGGATTTTGAATAACAATTGAATATGTAGTTTTTAATACACGCATAAAATCTCCATAAAATAATATTGCGTTACGTAACGCAATATTAACCAGTACTGCAAAATAAGGGAAGAAATGAATAATTATCAAAACGCCTGGCAACATTCGCATAATGCACGTTCATGTTAAATTCCTTCGGAGTTGCAAAAAAAACCGCGATCAGGTTAATTATCGCGGTTTTTGTTTTGCGTGATGTACCACCACTAACATAACGTATTGATACCTTATGCGAAGTTGCTAATAACAACAAAGATGAAAAATATTGACCTTATAGATTAACTATCGAAAACAAATAGAACGCAAAAATACATGGCTACTTGAAAATCATTCATTCACCCCCTGCGGAGGTGAATGAATTTTAGTTCAATTAACCCGTGGAATCTAATACTAAAGAAACCTCCAGCTCTTCCATATGGTAATAATTTGGGTCTTGGCTGTCTGGCTCAAGCAATAACAAATCAGGAGCCGAGCTTTCATTAATCACCACAGCAGTCACACGACACATGCCCAGCGTTTTCAAGCTTGGATGAATTGCCGCCGTATGCGAAAAAAAATAACTGTGAGAAAGCATTTCCAGAGCAATTTTATTCAGTTTATTGACATGACTTTGTTTCATAAAAGCAGCCTCTTGGATAACTAAAATTTAAAAACGTGTTTACCATAAACAACTTTAACAATAAAAATTATGTTGGTGAGCGTGGAGCAACCTTAGGGAATTCATCTTGCTTGGGAACCAACACAGGACGAACCGCCACAGAATCATATTTATCAACGTAAAAACTGGATGGTGCTAACTGATACTTACCAATAGCGTAAGGCTGCTGATTATCTTCCAAAGTGATTTTGATTCTTTCTGGATAAAGTTCGCCTTTGTGCAAATACCCAATTTGTTCACGCATAGAATAAGTATTGCCGGTGCGCGCAGATGTACCGGAACGGCTTTTAATTTCTGTACTTGCTATTTCAATCATGATTGACATTTTTTTGAAGCCTCATTATTTTTACGTTGACGATACAGTGCTTGTTTAACGGCATTTGAAACATGCTTGCGTGGTCTGCCGACTGGCCGCGCAAGGGTAAAAAGATCAACTGTTTTTTTATCGTGACGGTCACGCATATGCCACCTAATTTCGTAACACGTTGTTACGTTATCGACCTAAAAAAATTAAACCTTTTTCATACGCCCATGCTGGCGTACTAACAGGTTTAGCTTCAATAATCCGAATCAACGGAATAACATTCGATGACTGGTGATCATTGGGTATCGCAATATCAATACCAAATGGAAGTAACTCACTTCGATGACGATAAAAAGTTGTTTGAGACATATTAGCTCTAACTTGTAAGCCTTCTTTCCACATCAAATAGGTGGAACGTATAGAACGAGTAAGTGATTGTAATTCGTGGCTGGCGATAGCGGCTTGTGCGGACATTTCAATGCGCTCCCAATATTCTTGGTAAAGTGTGTCAATTATTTGCTCGGTAAATTGATGACCGTAAATTAAAGGTATTTCGCGTTCGATAAATTCTTGTTTGTAAATTTCAAATTCAACTCTTAGTAAATTAGCTGCAAACTCTTCTAGGCCAATATTGGTTAAAGCTTCCGGTAATTTATGGCCTTTAACACGAGATTTTATTTCCTCCCCTTTTAAATATGATTTACCTAACCAACGTGTTTTTCGCTTGGATAAATTCCAATAATTCGTTCCAGCTCTTGATTGACAGCGACCGGAACGGGAACGACTTTTTAAAGCCAGAGCGTCCTGAATTGAATGTGCTGCTGCTAATGAACCAGCATCAAATGAACGCGCAATATGAATACCCAACTGTTCAAAATCCCCTGCCCTTGCTTTTTTAATGGCAAAATCCTTGGGCAATAATGGAACTGAAAAACAAATTCTGCGCATAACTTCCTCAGCAAGAATTAAATTATTTTCAATGCCAAAAACATTGTGACCCTGAATAAATTTAGAGGGGTTCACATCAACATAAAGTTGTGTTGCCTGCCCTCTTCCATTACCACCCTGTGAACGAATCTGACAGGTTGATTCATAGGAGCCGCGAATCGATAAACGCTTGGGCGATTCCCAGTCCATAGTCCCATCATGATCAATAGATAAAATACGCCCTGAAGGAATCGGCTCATGTAATAAATCTATCCGGAAACGCTGCCAATCGATCATAGGTCACAGTCAATGGGTAATTTACCGGTACATTAGCAATTTACCTATATTTTAGTCAATCACTGATTTACTATAAAAAAATGAAAACAATAGCCCCCTACATAGAGCAAGTAAAAAGTCTTTTAAAATTAAAGACTTACCCTGAAACTATGGAATATATTGGAATGCAAAAACAAGCATGGACAGCGATACAAAAGGGAACAGGTGTGTCAGAAAAAAACGCCATACGAATTGCTCAAATTTTAAACATTGACCCAATGGAAATAGTGGCAATAAGCATGGCCTTAAAAGCAAAAAACAACGAAATAAGAGATTTTTGGCTAAAATGGGCAAAAAGAGCGGAAAATCAAAGACTTAAAGAATCGCAAGAGAAATAGCAATTCCCAAATATGGGAGTAAAGTGCAGTGTTACCTACACCGCACTTCTACGATCAAAAACAAAATCAAAGGCCAAAACGGAGAAAACGCAATGATAATTCTGGATTCACCGTTCCACATAACCTTCTCATCAACCAGCGATCTACCCAAATACGCCTGTACAGGCAAATGCAAGAAGGTTTGGTGGCCACATGACTTCAAGAACGATCAAACCATCGGATTATGCCCAATGTGCAAAGAAGGCCTTACAGGGGCCTCTCAGGGCGTCCATTTCAAAGTGATATCGACGGCAGAAAGAAACCTAACCGGCGCAGACTTCGAGCCATTCGAGGAATTAGGTAGCGAAGATAAGGAAACCCTAAAAAACCTGCTAAAAAACGGCAAAACGCAAATAGCGCATCTCAGCAAGGTAAAAAACAAATTCGCTATGAAAGCAATTCAAGAATGGATATGAAAATACGTACCATAAGCTGCTGGCGTACGTTCGCGACGCTCACTAACACGCTCAGCAGCGTAAGGTTCTAAAAAAGCGAAAGTTCTGTGTGTCGCCAATCAAGGGGGATAAATCCCCCTGACCCAGATAACGCCCCCTACGGGGGTTCCCTTCGGCTAACTGGGCGCCTGTGGGCGTTGGCTAAAAAGTTAGGCAGGTGCGTAGAGATCGCTTAAGTTAACCAGGGAGAAGGGCAGGAAGTACGTGCCATCCTTGGGAAAATGAGTGTCAAACAGAAACGTAACATTCAATTTTAACAACTGACATCTCACAATCAGCGCTTCTACGCCAACTTTTAAAAAATTCAATCGCTTCAGATTCAGTCGAAAATTCAGCCGCTGAAGATGGACCACATAAGCGTTTATTTTTAGACAATGAAACTTCGTGATGACAAACAGAATAAAAAAGATTTGTTAAGGAAAGATTCAAAACCTCAGGATTTTGAATAACAATTGAATATGTAGTTTTTAATACA
>JANYIO010000289.1 GCA_025362015.1 Gammaproteobacteria bacterium
GATACAGTATTGGATATGGTCGCCCAAGTTTGCCAACCACCGGTTGCCGGGATAGCTACTTGACCGAGTTGAACGCTACCTGCATTTAAATCGAGCGAGAGTGTAGCACCGCTCACACTGGCGACGCGGTACTCCACTTTGTAGTTCCCGCTGCTTGGAAACGTAATATTGGCATAAGCCATCCAGTCATTTGCATCAATCCATCCAACATTTTGTCCTCCACCTGAATCAGCTGTTGCTTCCAATTGCACACCACTCATTGATGTGTAACTTTCTGCTTCAATTAATTTTGTAAATGGTGCGACCGTACCAACCCATCCTGCATCAACTGACCAGCGACTGTCATTGTCATAACCTGCACCGGTACTCCATGCCTCGCCGCCACGGCCATCTGCAATCCAGACTTCTCCATTGAAATGACGCAGGAAGCGGCTGGGATAACTTAGCGCAGCAAATCGTACGCCACCACTCGCGCTGGATTGCGCACAAAAAGTCGCATCTTGACGGAAGGCATCTGTATTGTCAGAAGCATCTCGACGCACACGTGAATAAGCATGACGCAAATATTGTCCGGGAAAATTATTGGACTCAAACGAATAACAGCTTGCATCGGCAAGGCCCGCAACAATGCGCCAGGTTGCATCTTGTTTTAGTACATCGTCGCTGCTACTGCTGACAACTTCTGTGTAAGCAAGGTTTTGCAAATGGCGAACATAGCGATTGTCGAAACCGGGTGTTAATGCACGTAGAGAATACCAATCACCCAATGGAATTAACACGCTGCTGCGCCACCAACCCGTTGCTGGTGCCCAAGATGCATCTGCACGATAACCTGCGTTGTCTTCAAGTGCGTTGAGTCGCACTTCAGAATTTGCGTGACGAATGTAATAGTCTGGATAGTTTTTTGATTCAAGCGATACACCACCGCCGCCATCTAATGCAGCGCGTGGACAGAAAGTAGAATCTTGACGGAAGCCTTCGCTGTTATCATTGCTATCAATACGCAAACGATATGCAGAGTGACGCAAAAATTTCCCGGTTTGATTCACTGATTCAAACGATAAACAATTGGCATCCGCTAAACCAGCAACCACTTTCCACGAAGCGTCTTTCTTTAAAATTTCTGAGCTGTTGTTATCGACAACTTCGGTGTAACCGAGACTTTCCGAATGGCGAATAAAACGGTTGGTGAAGCCAGGCGTAACTGTGCGCAATGAATAAGATGTGCCGAGACGGAAGAAGGGAATTGCATCGACCAACGCGCGGTTAGCCGTTTTAATTCGCGCGAAATCCATTTTTTTAATTTGACGGTCGTAAGTCACGAAACCGTTTAATTCGTCTTCAACATCTGAGATTTCAGTGTAGACAGCGCCGCTCAAACCTTTGGTAATTGCCAGTTCGCGCAAATTATTAACTTGATCAATGTAAGCGTTGGCAAGTGTGTTTGAATCAGGGTAAAGCAAATAACAACAGGTTGAAGCTGCGTTCCACATGTGGCCATCAACACGTAAACCATTTCCGCCATATTCACCGAGCATTGCAGGGCGATTAGCTTGATAATCCGGTGCGATTGGGCCCGGATAATCGTGTGTATCAATTATATCGCCGTAACCAGAATCACCTGGTGCCCAGTTGATGCCGGAGTGAGTATTGATGAGGCGGCTAGAGTCCCAACTTTTAAAAGTTGTCGCCATGCGTTGCATATCAAAATCGCCCCATGACTCATTAAAAATTACCCAGCTAATAACAGAAGGTGACGAGCGATGCTCATCAACAATTTCACGATCAGCTGCTTCAACGCGTGCGCGCACATCGGCATTTGATTCTGCATCCCACGCGTGCGGCATATCCTGCCATACGAGCAAACCGAGTTTGTCGGCCCAATAAAACCAGCGTTGTGGTTCAACTTTAATATGCTTGCGAACCATATTAAAACCGAGATCTTTAATGGCTTGTAAATCGTAAACTAAAGCTGCATCAGTTGGTGCCGTATATAAACCATCTGGCCAAAAACCTTGATCGAGTGGACCGAATTGAAAAACATATTTTCCATTTATCAGTGGGCGCGGTACGCCACCAATGGTGCCAATCGAAACAGAGCGCATACCAAAATAACTACCAACTTCATCGACAATCGTTGTGCCACTGCGCAAGCGAATTTTTAAGTCGTAAAGGAATGGATCATCAGGCGACCACAAATGTGCATTCGCAACGGGGATAGTAAATTCTGTATTTGCGCTGCCAGTCCCACTCGATATTGGTGCGCTGCCAGTCCCACTCGATATTGGTGTGCTGCCTGACGATGCGATTGCCTCAACGGTTTGCCCATTTAAACCTTCGGCACGCACGATAATTTTTAAGCGTCCATTCGCAACATCCGGTGTCATATCAAGACGAGTGATACGCGCGCTTGGTGCAGGCTCCAACCAAACTGTTTGCCAAATACCTGATGTCGGTGTGTAAAAAATTCCACCGGGATTTAGCGTTTGTTTGCCGAGCATATTGCTGCCATCGGTAGGATCAAATGCACCGACAACTAAATCATTACTGCCGCTACGTAAAAAATTAGTGATATCAAAACTAAATGCATCGTAACCACCAACATGCTGACCAACTTGCTGGCCATTCACATACACAGTTGCTTTGCGATCAACAGCACCGAAATTCAAAATCACGCGTTTACCATTCCAATTTGCAGGAACAGTGAAAGTGCGTTTGTACCAGGAGTTGCGATCGTTCATACGCTGCACGCCGGACAAATAAGATTCAACCGGGTAGGGCACTAAAATTTGTTCGGGGTTTGTTGGAAACCCTGGTGCCGTTGCTGGTGGTGCATCCGCATTGGGTGCCGCACTCCCGCCGTTATAACTCCATTTACCGTTAAGGTTTACCCAATCCGGGCGCGTCATTTGCGGACGCGGATATTCAGGCAAGGGTGTAGCGGCTTGCAATGCCGCGTTCGTCCACGGCGTTGTCATTCGCGCGGTAGCCGCATAGGATGTGTTGATCAGTAATAAGGGCGTTAAAAATGCTATCGCCCACAGTGTATTTTTATTCATTATTATCTCCGGGTTATTATTATGTATGTTATGTAAAAATTTATGGTGGAGAAAAAACGTTAACCAATAATCCCTATAACTGTTTTTCCCACAAAATAATTAGGTGTTAGTAATGGCGCGGCCAAACTTATACGAATAGATCAAGTTTTAATAATACCAATTTCAAATATCTAACGAGTGTCATCCATTCTGTATGCCATTAAAAAAAGTGGCACTGTTTGTATGTAGTCAGATTGTTTAAAAAAACGCGCAACAGGAGGTGCAAAATGCAATTTATTGCGACAGTCTGGGTGTGGTAACTCAAGACGAAACCATTGAATGGGGGATTAAGATTTCATCTTTAACCTGCGATGTGCGTGCTATTTGCTAGCAAGTTCACATAGAAAATTTGAAACCTACTACATTTATTTATTTTTTGGTGTTAATCGAACGACGCGATTAATACTTCCCCCTAAGATTGGCCCCATATTCTGTACGACCATAGCTCGCGGCTGCAATCCATAAAAAAAATAACTTGCCGCTGAGTCTATTGGTCTATGGCTTTAAGGGCTGAATTCTAGGAATACGGTGCTTAAATCGTCTTAGTGTTTCCAGACTAATTTTTCGCAGAATATAAATCGATTTCAAACGCTACAAAATTATCCGCATAAGCTTGTGGATGCAGTTTTTTTCAGCGTACATTTTCTCTAAACCTTTATATCAATAACTATCTCTTTAGGAGTTAAATTTATGTATTTAAAAAAATTATTTACGGTAGCTGCTCTAGCTCTTTCAGTGGCAGCTAGCTGTGTCAGCGCTGGAACGTTTATTTATACTGGCGCGAGTCAACGAGTTTACAACATAAACGCTGGTGGCGGTGCGGTAGGCAGTTGGGACGCTGACCGATTCTTTACTGGCGGCGGTACATCTACAACCTCGGCGGCTATTGGTGGCGCAAGTGGTGATTACTTGAGCATGTATCAATCGCAACATCTTGGCAATACAACCTATCGCTTCGCTGTACCCAATGGTGATTATATTGTTGTCTTATATTTTGCGGAAACCTATTTCAAGGCTCCATTGAAGCGCGTTTTTGATGTGAACATTCAAGGTATTAATGTACTTAACCAATTTGATATTTTCAGTTTTTCCGGTAGCAACAGCGGCAACGAACAATACTTCCGCGTGAAAAGTGTGACCAATGGTGAAATTAAAATTGAATTTACAAATGCAACGCATGACCAGCCGAGCATTTCAGGGATAGCTATTTATACCAGTATTAATGCCGCACCTATTCCCAGCATTATACAAGCGGAAAACTATCGTCGCGGCGACGAGGGTGTTGCCTACCACGACACAAGTTTAGGGAATAACGGCAATATTTATCGCAAAGATAATGTTGATTTAGAGCCAACCACCGATATTGGTGGTGGCTTGGATGTTGGCTGGATAACGTCGGGTGAATGGTTGGCATACCCAATTTCCGTTACAAAACTGGATAAATATAAATTTACTTTTCGTGTTGCCTCTGGGGTTAGTGGCACCAAGGCATTTCATTTAGACGTTGATGGAGTTAATGTAACTGGGCCTATTACTTTTACCACAAATCAGGGCTGGCAAAATTTTACCGATATCGTTTTTGATGGTGTTTTACTGACTACGCAAAATAAAGAAATTCGTTTAGTGGTTGATCAAGGTGGATTTAATCTTAATTATTTTAAAGTGGATTTCAGCGCGCAAGAATTGCTCATCAAGGAAATACGTTTTCCTGATGCAGCATTCGCAAATTGTGTGAATAATACTGCATCCGCATCTGGCCTAATTCACACCAGCGATGTGACTGAATTAAATTGTTACGGCATGGGTATTAGAACCATAGAAGGGATAGATGCATTTGCAAATTTAGCCAAGGTGGTACTCGGCGGAAATCATTTGGTGATTGCCGATTTCAAAGCAAATCCAAAACTAACCTGGATAACAATGGAACACAACCTGACAATTTCATTTGTTGACGTGACCACCGCGAAAAATTTAACCACAATGGATCTTTTCGGCAACAATTTACAAACTATTAATCTGGATAACAATCCCCTACTAAGTTGGTTCAGTATTGCTGGAAATCCATTAACGCCAGAAGCTAAAGCTTATATTCGTAGTCTGCCACAAATTAAAGATTTGCAAATAGATCCATAAAAACGGATGACAAATTTTAGTTGAATTGACGAAGTGTAGTGAATAAAAAATCCCCTGCGCTAAGAAGCAAAAGGGGATTTTTAGTATGAAAAATTTGAAATATAGTATTTTTCAGTTAAAAAACCCACACTCTTTGAGCGTGGGTTTTGTCAGGTATATTAATGCACTTTTTTAATTACCAACCGCTGTTTCCCGAACCGCGCACAATGGTGTAAGTGCTATTGCTTAAGCCACCAGATGCCGCTCCAGTTACAGTGACATTGCTAAAATTACCAGTGCCGGTAACGCCATCAAAGAGTAAACCGTAAGTACCTGCGCCGTTAACCTGAACATTGTTCATGGTAAATGGTGAGATATTTTGGTTGTAACTGAATTTGATGCCCTCATAGGTGCTGCTATTAATAACTAATGTGTCTACGATAACTTGTGAATTGATGCCACTATTTTCTGCATAAATCCATAAGCCGCCGAAGCTGGTGTTCCAGTTTGGTTCCCAGCCACCAGTGCGATTTAAGGTATTGCGTCTTACTTCCGTAGTGCCAGCGAAAGCAGTGCCGCCGAAGCGATTGCTGATGTTAATGCCGGCAGATGCGGTTACGGTATCTGAGCCAATACAATCAAAGATTTTATTGTCTTGTCCGCCATAAATTGCAAAGGTATTCGCGAGTGCAGGAAATTGCGCCGTATCAAATCTAAAACTGTTATTAACATTTGCGGAGCCGTTAGACCACATGGCCATTGCGTCATCGCCGGTGTTGCGAATAATCATATTGCTTACTTGAGAATTTTTCACGCCACCAGAAAGATTTACACCATCCGCCCAGGTGTCGCGAATACGGCTGTTCACAATAAATAAACCATCTGTTCCTGATGATAACCAGAAGCCCACTTTCATGTGTTCAACCCATACGTTTTGAACCAGTGAACCTGTGCCGAAGTTACCTTCAAATGCAGCAGCGTCGCCACCATCGTTACGTACAAATGAATCGCTCACGACAGACATGTCTGCAATTGTAGTATTGCCGCCAGTAACAAAGAATCCACCTTGGCCATTTGAACCTTGCAAGGTGGTATACCACATACCCGCACCGCGAATTTGCATGCTGCTGATATTATTTAATTTGCTGTTCAAATTAAATGTGCCTGCAGGAATCCATACACCCACACCCATTGTTTTTGCATAATTAATGGTGTTGTTGATTGCTACAGTATCGTCAACACCATCATTTGCTACTGCACCGCCGTAAGTGACAACAGAAACAAAATTCGCAGGCATTGTGTAAGCGCTTTCAATTTGTTCTAAATTAATAAAATCGATTTTGTAATAGGCTGCCGTATCGCCAGAATCTTTTTGTAATTTAACGGTGGCGCCAGCTGGAATATTCAAACCGGCGAAATGGCTTTCATCATAAAAATGGTGGCCATTGCCATTGCCTGGGTTGTCGTTAAACGGATAACCGCCATACACCCACTCGAAATGCGAAGTTAAATTTAATGTTTGCACTTTGCTTCCATTCACATACAAACTTAAGGTGCCGCTTGCGCCACCGCCTGAGCCTGAATCGGGCATGTTGTAGCGCACGACTAAGGTGTTGGCTGCTTTTGCTGTTGTCCATTGTACGTATTGACCAGTCGCACTCAAGTTAACAAATTTTCTACCAGAAGATTCTGATTCAACCGTTAAATAAGTTGTGCTTGGGCCTGAAACTTGACCATTGGTTGAACCAACTTCTGCTTCGTATTCTTGGTAAGCCAAAGTTGCGCCACGTGTAGCGAGTGGTGATGCATTTGCAACAGAAATTAGATCAACCGTTACACCGCCAGTATTGCCAGAATCATATTGATAGCTAATGGTGTTGAAGCCTGCGCGCAATGCCAGTTGTTCGGATTGATTTGCCCAGGTTGTATTACTGCCGGTTGGTTGCAATGTCGTGGTTTTTGCAAGCAAACCATTTACATAAATATTTAATGTTTTTGCAGAACCTGAACCATTGCCGTAACTTAAATTCACCGCGAAAGTTCCCGCAGAATTTACGTTGGTGGAGAAAATAACGCGTGCACCTACGCTGTTAAAATTTTCTAACCAGAGGCTGGCTTTAGTAACGCCACCAGAGTAGAAATTATCTTCAGCTTGATAGGTTGCTGCTGCGCCAGTTGATGAGCTGCTTGAACTTGCGGCAATAGAGCTTGTAGGAGTCGAGCTCGCAGGCTTTGAACTTGCGGCTACAGAGCTAGCCGGGGTTGAGCTTGCGGCAATGGAGCTCGCAGGCTTCGAACTAGCAGCAATAGAGCTAGCTGGTGTAGATGAGGCTCCGCCACTAACCACAGCTTCCAAATGCCATTGCGTACTCCACCAGTTTTTATCAATGGTGCCTGATTGTGCAAAACCCGTTTGATTTTCAACATGAATATATTGCGCTGATTGCCAGCGATTTCTAATCCACACGTAATTAGCATCGATGGTTTCGAGTGTCCAATCTGCGCTCCACCAGCTGGCATCACCACCAGCGGCTTGCACTGTGCCTGTTAAATTTTCAATGTGCATGAAATCGTTGGTGGCAAGATTTTTAAAACTTTTAAATCCGCCCGCTACATCAACCATCAACCATTGGCAATTAGTGCCAGTAGCAGCTGCCTGGTAAGCAACGTTTGCGCCTGTATCGCACAAATAATTATTTTTCCAGCGATCTATAATGCGATAACTTGTGGTTTGTGCGAATGCACTGCTTGCTAGTAGTTGCAGCGCAATTAGGCTTGCACCTAAACATACGCTTTGCTTTTTGGATAGGATTTTCATAGTAGACTCTCTCAATATTAATTATTAATTATTGTTAACCGCAGAAATTACACGGTGTAAAACTCATTAAAAACCAGCGCGTGATCTTTGCATCGTCACGCGCTCTTGTTCGGCATGCATCCATTACCAGCCGCTATTGCCTTCCCCTTTTGTAATTGAAAAATTTGCGGAAGCATTGAGGCCACCGGATATTGCGTCCGTAACCGTTACATTCGAAAAATTACCAGCACCAGAAATACTGCCAACATTGATGCCGTAAGCACCCGCGCCATTGATGTGAATATTATTTAATGTGATAGCAGAAAAGCTTCTGCTATAGCTCATTAAAATGCCATCGTAAGTACTATTGTTTAGCGTTATGTCGTCGAGCACAATAGGAATGTTTACCGCGATACTGTCTGAAAAAATCCACACTGCACCAAAGGTTGTATTCCAGCCAGGATCAAAACCGCCAGTGCGATTCAACGTATTGCGTTTAACTTCAACAGTGCCGGCAAACGGTGTTGGGCTAAAGCGGGCGCTGATGGCAATCCCAGCGGAGGACACAACGGTATCTGAACCAATATTGTCGAGGATTTTATTGTCTTGGCCGCCGTAGATTGCGAAGGCATTTGCGAGCATCGGCAATTGGGCACTATTGAAGGAAAATCTATTATTAATATTTGGCACACCGTTTGACCAGGTTGGATCTGACCACATGGCTAACGAATCGTCGCCGGTGTTGCGAATATTAAATTGACTGATGGTAGAATTTTTTACACCACCCGCAAAATTTAGTCCGTCGGCCCAAGTGTCGCGAATACGACCATCAACAATAAACAAACCGTCGGTGTTTACACCTAACCAAAAGCCAACTTTCATGTGCTCTATCCACACATTTTGGATGAGCGAACCTGAGCCAAAGTTGCCTTCAAACGCAGGGCTATCCGCAGCGTCGTTGCGTACTATTGAGTCGCTGGATATCGAGAGATCCGCAATAGTTACATTGCTGCCGGCACCTAAAAATCCACCTTTTCCATTCGCGCCCTGAAGACTCGTATACCAAATGCCTGCGCCGCGTACTTCTACATTGCTAACACTAATGCGAGTGTTATTAATAAATTTTCCTGCAGGAATCCATACACCCTTATTGTTTGCTTTTGCAAACGTAATCGCGTTATTGATTGCTTGAGTGTCGTCATTGTTATCGTCAGCAACTGCGCCATAGTTTGTAATCGATACAAAATTTTCTGGCATGGTGTATGCGCTATTAATTTTCTCCAAATCTATCAAATCGATTTTGTAATAGGCAGCAGTATCACCGGCATCTTTTTGTAAGCGCACTGTAGAACCTGCGGGAATAGTTAAACCAGAAAAATGACTTTCATCAAAAAAGTGATGGCCTTTTGTGTTGGCTGGATTATCGTTGTAAGGATAATCGCCATAAACCCATGCATAGCGTGAACTTAAATCGAGATTTTTTACTTTAGCGCCGTCAACATACAGGCTGAGTGTTGCATTGACGCCTCCGCCTTGAGCAGCATCGGGCATATTGTAACGTACAACGAGAGCGTTAGCGTCTTTTGGCGCAACCCATTCTACATAGTCTCCGGTCACGCTCAGGTTAACAAATTTTCTCCCCGACGATTCTGCTGCGACGGTTAAGTAAGTTCGATCTGCAGTCGATGTCTGGCCAGTAGCAACACCATCTTCTGCTTCGAGTTCCTGGTAAGGAAGCGTTGCACCTCGAGTTGCTAACGCAACTCCGCCTTCGACTAAAATAGAATCTATATTTACACCGCCGCTATTGTCTGCATCAAATTGATAGGAAATCGTATTAATGCCGGTGCGTAATACTAAGTGTTCTGTTTGCGTTGCCCAGGATGTATTGCCACCGGTCGCCGCTAGATTTGTGGTTAATGCAAACAGGCCATTAACATAAATATTTAAGGTTTTTGTTGCATCGGTTGCGTTGGAAAATTGTAAATTTACGGCATAAGATCCGGTCGCTTCAGTGCTTATCGTAAAAATGGCGCGAGCACCTTGCGCGACAAAATTTTGTAAATAGGTGCCTGCATTAATAACTCCCCCAGAGAAGAAATTTTCTTCTGCCTGGTAGGTTATTGGTGGCCCGGAAATAGCTGTAACACTGGATGCAACCGCACTGCTTATAGCGGTAGAACTAGGTAAGCTTAATGCGCTGGATGAGTTTGCTACAGAAGATGCAGCAATACTGGCCGGTGTAGGGGTTGTGCTTGTAGAGCCACCGCCACCACCGCATGCGCTTAAGGTTAAAAGAGAAATGGAAGTTATAAAGGGTATAAGTAGTTTTTTCATCTTACTCTCTAGCGTAAAGATACATTATGAAATTATTTTTTATGGTAAATGACAAAAAATAACCGCTATTTTTATAGTTTTTTATTGTACTGATTACGGCGAGCAGCTATTTTTTTAGCGTGCTCAACGAATATACATTCTAGTGACGCCTGAATACTTACGTCTATGGCCATAAAGTGTTATGAATTCGTATTCAATGGTTTGCATTCGTATGCATTGAATGAATTCGTATGCAGAGGAGAGTGAATTGCGAGAAAAGGATTGATTTTTTAGTCATCAATGGTAAAAGCTGAAATTGCGATCTGAATCCGTTATAAAAAATATTTAATAATGTGCGGCGAAATAGCTTTATTTCTAGCGTATGAGTATAAGTAATCCCTGCGAATCCCATGAATATTGCCGCTCAACGTTAAACAAAATACAGTCAGATAATATTTTTTTGCATACGTATGCGGTCTTTGAATACGTATGCACGCTATTGTGAGAGTGTCTTCTTCGGACTTATGATCATTTCGAGGACAGAAATAATCTGTTCAACGAGCTGCAAACAATGCGATGTAGATAGTTGCATAGAATTTGTAGCTAACAATAAAAGCAAATCTCCACCAGAGAGTAATCATGAAAAAACATAAATTTAATCACATGCTAGCTGTAGTTTCGACAATGGCGTTGGTTGCAGGCTCACAGACAGTGTATGCCCAGCAAGCGACTGACAAAGCTGTTACTTCAGATAAAGTAGAAGAAATTATCATTACTGGTTTTAAAGCAAGTTTGCAAAAAGCCGCAGAGATGAAGAAAGAGTCCACCTCAATTGTTGAAGTGGTAACTTCAGAAGATATTGGCAAGTTGCCAGATAAAAGTATTGCCGAAGCATTAATGCGTTTACCTGGTTTGGCAACACAACGAATTAATGGTCGCCCACAAGTAATCAGTATTCGTGGTATGGATCCAGATTACTCCAACACTTTAATGAATGGCCGTCAACAAGCGTCAACTGGTGTTAATCGCGCAGTACAATATGATCAATATCCAGCAGAATTTACCAACGCAGCAGTAGTTTACAAAACACCTGACGCAACCGTGCTGGGTCAAGGTGTTGCAGGTACTATTGATATGCGTACCGTGCGCCCTTTAGCTTTTGGCAAACAAGCCATAGTAGCTAACGTACGTTATGAACAAAACTCGGAAGCGGCATTAAATTCAGCAGCGACAAATAAGGGTACTAAAGATACCCTGAGTTATATCGATCAATTTAATGATAATACTATCGGTGTAGCAATTGGTCTTTCACATACTGATAGCCCAACTCAAACTAAAAAATTCGAAGCATGGGGTTTTGCCTCAGTTGATGGCAATGCTGTTATTGGCGGTGTTAAGCCTTTTGTGCAAAGCGATCTGGTCAAGCGTGACTCAGTTATTGGTACGCTTGAATATGCACCAAGCGAAACTTTTTCTACTTCGCTCGATGTGTTTTATTCAAAATTTAAAGAAGATAATTTGTTTAATGGTGTAGAAATTCCGTTGCAATGGAACGGTGGTACACAGTTACAGCAGGGCTACAAAGTAACCGATGGCGTGGTAACGGAAGGTACTTATACTGGAACTGCGGGCATTGTTCGTAACGATGCTACCTATACCAAATCTGATCTTTATGCTGTTGCGTGGAATACCAAATTTGCAATAGGCGACGCATGGTCTGGCGATGTGGATATCAGCACGTCAAGCGCAGAGAGCAAGGCGTTAGGTTTAGAAAACTATTCGGGTTATATGAATACGCCAGACACCTTGTCGTTCGTTACAGATTCTCACGGCACTCGCTTCACAGCCCATCAACTTGATTACAGCGATGCCTCAAAAATCACCATTACCAATCCACAAGGTTGGGGCAATGCTGGTCTTGACCCAAATGAAGGTGGTCAAAAATCTTTTGCTTCTCATCCGCATATTACGGATGATTTAACGCAAATTCGCCTCAGTGCAAGCCATGAGCTGGATTGGGGTTTTATCAGCAAAGTTCAGCTGGGTATTAACCACGACGAGAGAAGCAAGTTTTCAACCGTTGCGCCAGAGGTTTTATATGCATTCGCTGACCACAGTGTGTCGGGTGCTTTGCCGGCTAAGACCTACACCACAGACTTCAGTTATATGGGTTTGGGCAACGTATTGAGCTATAGCCCATTAGCCATTATTAATGACTCAAGAATGCGTTCTGTTGAAGATGTAAAACCTAGTGTTGCGTCTAGAACATGGACGGTAGATGAAAGTGTAAACACTGCTTTTATTAAATTTGATATAAAAAGCGAAGTGGGTTCTATACCGCTGACGGGAAATATCGGTTTGCAGTTAGTGAGTTCTGACCAAAGTTCAGATGGCACCTCATCAACCGGTAACTATGGTACCTTTCAAGCAGTAGCTCAGCACGGCGAAGCGAGTTTCAACAACGTTTTACCGAGCCTTAACTTGAGTTTCGCTGTAACAGAAAAAGATTTCCTAAAAGTAGGAATGGCAAGAACATTAACTCGCCCACGTATGGACCAAATGCAAGCAAGCTCATCCTACGAATTAAAAGTAACGTCACTTCATGCAAATGAGTCTGCGACTTTGGAAAATTCACCGTGGAAGGCAAGTGGCGGCAATACCCAGCTAAAACCTTGGGTTGCCGACAGCATCGATTTGTCAGTTGAACATTATCTGGACGATAACATTGGCTATTTCTCTATTGCGACTTTTTACAAATACTTAAATTCTTATGTATTCAATAACAAAACTGTTATGGATTTTAGTGATTTTCCGGCAGATCCTAGTCAACCTACACCTACCTTCTATCAAGGTTGGAATACGGTGCCGACTAACGGCACTGGTGGTTACATCCGCGGTACTGAATTTAGTCTTTCTTTAACGGGTGAAGTTATTAGTGAATCCTTGCGCGATTTTGGTGTGGTATTCAATGCTAGTCGCACCACCAGTAACATCGAGCCACTCAATACCATACCACATACCCTGCCAGGGTTGTCTGATAAAGTTCAAGGTGTACAGTTTTATTATGAGGCGCACGGATTCTCTGCGCGCATCAGTGAAAATTATCGAAGTAGTTTTAATGGTGAGACTCAGGGTAACCTCGGTGGCCGGAGCTTGCGTTATTTTGATGGTACGAGATTGTTGGACGCGCAAATTGGTTACACCTTTGAATCTGGTGCGTTGGATGGCTTAGGTATTACGCTGCAGGGTTATAATTTGAATAGCGAACCTAGTGTAACGCGAGTAGGCGGCAAAGCTTTGCAAGTTGTTGACTATCAAACTTACGGCAGAAGTTATGCACTTAACCTAAATTATAAGTTTTAATTTATAGTTAAGCTGTAACCTTAAAGCCCCTGTGGACTAAACTCTTCAGGGGCTTTTTTGTTTAAAATTGTCAATGGTGTGATAGTGAATTTATGAACAATAAAAATAACCAACTGCAGCGAATTCAAAAAATCGTGATTGTCGGTGGTGGCACTGCAGGTTGGATGGCTGCGGCAATGCTAGCGCGCGCAATGGGACAGTTAGTAAAAATTCAATTAATTGAATCGGATGATATTGGCACTATCGGTGTGGGTGAAGCCACAATTCCGCAAATAAAATTGTTCAATAATGCATTGGGTTTGGAAGAGAATGATTTCTTACGCAACACGCAAGGCACTCTAAAGCTTGGTATTCAATTTAATAATTGGGCGCGCCAGGGCGATTCTTATATGCACGCGTTTGGCGGCATCGGTATTGATGCTGGCATGCTCGATTTTTATCAGTATTGGCTTAAAAGTTTGCACGCAGGGAACACCTCTTCGTTATGGGATTATTCGCTCAATGCTGCGGCTGCAAAAAACAATCGCTTTGAAAAAATGGAAGTAGTGGGCGATACCCGATTACCCGGCATTCGCTATGCGTATCATTTTGATGCGTCCCTTTTTGCTAAATACTTGCGAAGCTATTGCGAAAAATTATCAGTCACTCGAACGGAAGGAAAAATAATTGACGTTAAATTGCGTGAGCATGATGGGTTTATTGAGTCGGTGGCTTTAGAAAATGGTGAAATAATAGGTGGCGATCTATTTATCGATTGTTCTGGTTTTCGAGGCTTATTGATCGAAGGTGCATTAAAAACGGGTTATGACGATTGGAGCCATTGGTTGCCGTGCGATAGTGCTGTAGCGGTGCCTTGCGCTTCGGCAGCGCCACTTTTACCTTACACCAAAGCCACTGCTCATGGCGCAGGCTGGCAATGGCGTATTCCCTTGCAGTATCGCACTGGCAATGGCCATGTTTATAGCAGTCGCTTTATGAGCGTGGATGAAGCTACTGCAATTTTACTAAAAAATCTTGATGGTGAGCCACTCGCTGATTCTCGCCCTATAAAATTTACCACAGGTATGCGTAAAAAGTTCTGGAACAAAAATTGTGTTGCCTTAGGTTTAGCGAGCGGATTTATGGAGCCCCTGGAATCCACCAGTATTCATTTGGTGCAGTTTGCGCTCGGTAAATTAATTGATATGTTTCCGCGTCAAAATTTTACGCAAATTGATATTGATGAATACAATCGTCAATTAAAAACAGAAACTGAATACATTCGCGATTTTTTAATTTTGCACTATCACGCCACCGAGCGCACTGATACGCCTTTTTGGAATTACTGCCGCACTATGTCTGTGCCGGAAAGTGTCACACGAAAAATGCAATTATTTAAAGCCAGTGGTCGCATTTATCGTGAAGCCAATGAATTGTTTACAGAGGTAGGTTGGTTGCAAGTTATGCTCGGTCAGCGTATTGCGCCAGAAGCTTATCATTCTCTTGCTGACGCTTTAACGCCCGAGCAATTAAACGAATATTTAAGTAATGTAAAAACTATTGTTAATAAAGCTGCGGGTATGCTGCCTCAACATAGCGAATATATTTTAAAAAATTGCGCAGCAAAAAATTTATAACGTAGCGAAAAATTTATAAATAGTGCAACAACACGGGTGCTTGAGTGGTGAATCTTATGCAAGAAAATAATAATGCTATTCGTAAAATTGTCATTGTGGGTGGTGGGTCTTCAGGTTGGATGTCTGCCGCTGCGCTCGCGAATGCACTGCAAGGTGGTTGCGCTATTACGTTAATCGAATCAGATGAAATAGGCACTATTGGCGTGGGTGAAGCCACTATTCCGGGGATTAAATTATTTAATCAACAGCTAGGTATAGATGAAAGTGAATTTTTAAAATATACCCAGGGAACTTTTAAATTGGGTATTGAATTTATTAACTGGGGAAAGCAGGGGCATAGTTACTTTCATCCATTCGGTGTGTTTGCTGCCGATTTTGATCAGGTGCCTTTGTACCAATATTGGTTGCGCGCTCGGCACCAAGGCGATACAAGCAATTTGTATGATTATTCATTAGCATGGTGCGCCGCAAAAAATGGCAAAATGGTGCCGCCTTCTCGCGACCCTCGCCTTGTGCAATCTACGGTTGATTATGCCTATCATTTTGATGCGGGCATGTATGCAAAATATTTGCGTGATTATTCAGAGACGCGTGGTGTTACGCGTGTTGAAGGGAAAGTGATTGATGTTAGATTAAATAAAAATAATGGCTTTATAGAATCATTACAACTTGCCAATGGATTGATAATAGAAGCCGATTTATTTATCGATTGCTCGGGCTTTCGCGGGTTGTTAATTGAAGATGCCTTAAAAACGGGTTACGAAAATTGGAGCCATTGGTTGCCTTGTAATAGCGCCATCGCCGCACCTTGTGAAAGGTCCAGTGAATTTACACCTTATACAAAATCAATTGCACACAGTGCTGGTTGGCAATGGCGTATTCCATTGCAGCACCGCACGGGTAATGGTCATGTTTATTGCAATGAATATATGAGTGATGTGCAAGCAGAAGATATTTTAGTCAATAATCTAAATGGAAAAATACTTGCCGACCCGCGTCAATTGCGATTCACCACTGGGCACCGGAAAAAGTTTTGGAATAAAAATTGTGTTGCAATTGGGTTGGCAGCAGGGTTTATGGAGCCACTTGAGTCCACCAGTTTACATTTGGTACAAACAGCAATTACACGTTTAATTGCATTATTCCCTGATTGCGATTTTCAGCCTTTAGCGGCACAGGAATACAATCGCATTACCTTGGGTGAATATGAAGGTATTCGTGATTTCCTAATCTTGCATTACAAGGCAAGCGAGCGAAATGATAGTGATTTTTGGCGTTATTGTTCAGCAATGAAAATTCCCTCCACATTGCAATATAAAATAGATCACTTCAAAAGCTATGGGCGCTTGGTATCAACGAAAACAGAGTTATTTGTTAATCCTAGTTGGTTGGCAGTATTTATTGGGCAGCTTGTTATTCCAGAGCGCTATCCTCCATTAGTGGATCAGCGCACGCAGATCGATGCAACATCAAGGCTTGCCAATTTACGCAACATTATTGATCAGACTGTTTGTAGCTTACCCACTCATCAGGAGTATCTAAATCATTTAGGTGCAACTCAAATTTCTTCGTAATGGAGTTAATTATGTGGAGTGCTCTTACACCCACTCGTGTTTTTGAAAAAGTTGATTGCGATATTTTCAATAAGGAAATTGTTGCAGCAAATCAGCCGGCCATTATTAAAGGATTAGTGGCCGATTGGCCGCTTGTTGCCTTGGCTAATCAGTCGCCAGCAAAGTTGTGTGAGCACTTCGAGCAAGCTGCTCAGCAAGAGCTGATAGAAACCTGGTGGGGATCGCCGGAAATGAAAGGTAGGTTTTTTTATAACGATGATATAAAAACCCACAACTTTGAGAAAAAAAGGATCACGATTTCCGAATTGTTGAATTGCCTATTAGCGACAGTGGGAGTGCAAGCTGCGCCACATATTTTCGCGGGCTGTGTTGATATAGCCAAATACATGCCAGGAGTGCTTGAACACATTAGTGCCCCTATACTCAGTCATGTTGATTATAAAATAGCAAATTTATGGATTGGCAATCGTACACGAACAGCTGCGCATTGGGATATGCCACAAAATTTAGCCTGTGTGGTTTCCGGCCGAAGGCGCTTCATTACGTTTCCTATTACACAATTAAAAAATCTTTATTTCGGGCCCATTAATAATACGCTCGCCGGGCAAGCAACTAGCTTGGTTGATTTTTATAATCCTGATTTTGAGCGCTTTCCGTTATTTAAAGAAGCTTTGCAATATGCCGAGGTAGCTGAGCTAGAAGCAGGCGATGCGCTCTACATGCCGAGCATGCGCATTCATCATGTTGAATCGCTGGATAATTTTGGTGCAATGATTAATTTTTGGTGGCGAGCGAAAGATGATTTTTTACCAACACCCTCATTCACTTTATGCCATGCCTTGTTAACTTTGCGGGAATTGCCTATTGCCGAAAGAAAAGCATGGCGTGAGGTTTTCGATCATTACATATTTGATTACGAGGTGAACGACATTGCGCATATTCCAGAATCGGCGCGCGGAATTTTGGGAAAGTTAACCCCCGAAGTTCAGCAACAGATCAGCGCGATGGTTTTAAAGTCATTGAGCGTTCAATAGCAGATTTCCAGAAGTCCCCTAATGTTTTAAATAGCCGTATCCACTAGAGTGCGGCATACAATAAATTTCACATTAAAAAATAGAGAGTAAGTCATGAAATTTTCAGTATTAAACGTCGTCGCAGAATTATTTTTATTTTTGCTTTTTTTTTCAAGTGTAAATGTTTTCGCAGAAACAAAATCAATAACGTCACCTGATGGTAATGTATTCGTTGATGTTAGCGATGAGGGCGGCGTGCCTGCTTACTCTGTGCAATATCGCGGTCAACCCATTATTAAAAAATCTAGCTTAGGCTTGGAATTTAAAGAGCTTGAAGGTTTTGTTCGCCATTTACACATTGTTAAGGCAGGCATTACTAGCAGCAATACCACTTGGGTGCAGCCTTGGGGTGAACGTAAAAATGTGCGCGATAACCATAAGGAATTAGTGGTTGAATTTTCACAAATGCAAAAACCTTTTCAATATTTTAATTTGCACGTTAAAGTATTTGACGATGGTGTAGGGTTTCGTTATGAAGTGCCAAAGCAAGACGGTTTAGGCACTGTTGATATCGTCGATGAAAAAACTGAATTTGTGATTGCGAATAGTGATACTACAACCGCTTATTGGATTCCTGGTCGCGCTCCTACAATTGACGAATATTTGTATAACACTACTCCTTTAGCAAGCATGCCGCGTGCGCAAACACCTATGACAATGAAGTTGGCGTCTGGTGTGCATCTGTCTATTCATGAAGCGGCACTAGTGGATTACGCGGCCATGACTCTGGAGCAAAAACATCCCGGGCAATTAAAAGCTGATTTAACTCCCTGGTACGACGGCATTCGTGTTAAAACTCAAACACCTTTTGTTACACCCTGGCGTTCAATTCAAATTGCACCCAACGCAGTCGGCTTATTAAATTCCAATTTAATTTTAAATTTAAATGAGCCGAATAAATTAGGTGATGTGAGTTGGGTAAAGCCGGGAAAATATATTGGTATTTGGTGGGCGATGCATTTGAATGCGTTAACCTGGCATTCCGGTGAGCAACATGGAGCCACAACCGAGCGCACCAAATCCTATATGGATTTTGCAGAAAAATATGGTTTTTCCGGTGTGCTGGTTGAAGGTTGGAATCAAGGGTGGGATGTGGATTGGGTAGCGGACGGTTCGTCTTTCAGTTTTACAAAATCTTACGTGGATTTTAATTTGGCAGAAGTCACCGCTTATGGAAAAGCAAAAAAAGTAAAACTAATTGGTCATCATGAAACTGGTTGCTCGGTTACCAATTATAAAAACCAAATGGCAGATGCATTTGATTTGTACCAAAAAATGGGCGTCGAACAAGTTAAAACGGGTTACGTTACTGATCACGATAAATGTTCGCGCATTGATGATAATGGTGTTGTGCGTAATGAGTGGCATGACGGCCAATTTATGGTGAATGAATATCTTCGCTCGGTTACTGAAGCAGCCAAACGTCATATCAGCATTGACACCCATGAGCCAATTAAAGACACGGGTTTGCGTCGTACCTACCCTAATTGGATTTCTCGTGAAGGCGCACGCGGTCAAGAATACAACGCGCCCTGGTCGCCAGTTTCCAATCCGCCTGAGCACACGGTGATGCTCGCCTTTACTCGCATGCTGAGCGGCCCTATGGATTACACCCCTGGGATTTTTAATATGGCGCCCTCAGGTTTGAATGCAGAACGCCGCGTTAAAAATACTCTCGCTAAAGAATTGGCTTTGTACGTTGTGCTTTATAGTCCAGTGCAAATGGCTGCAGATTTGCCGGAAAATTATTTGGCAAAAGATGGCAAAACAATTCGTCCTGGCTTCCAATTTATTATGGATATGACAACCGATTGGGAGGAAAGTAAAGCGCTTGCTGGTGAGGTGGGCGATTACGTTGCCTACGCGCGAAAAAAACGCAATAGTAACGACTGGTTTCTGGGTGCGATTACCGACGAAAATGCACGAAAACTTTCCCTTAAGTTAGATTTCCTGGATGCTAACAAAAGCTATACCGCAGAAATTTACCGCGACGGTGCTCAAGTGGATTGGAAAACCCATCCCTATGACCTTATTGTTGAAAAGAAAACGGTGAAGCGTACCGATACGCTGGATGTATCGCTAGCGGCTAGTGGTGGGGTAGCTATTCGTTTTGCCGTGAAAAAATAAAACTACTATTAAGTCATTTGTACGATACGGCAAGCGCAGTAATCAGGCAAAGGTTTCTTATTGGCACCTCCGAAAATTCAATTGCGTGTAATATCAAAGGATGCGTTGAGAAGCTTTGTCATGCGGTTGAAACATACATACGTATTCAGTTTTGTGCGTTGGCATGAATACGTATGTAGATGATTGTGTGGTTTAGATGACGCGCTTAAAATCCTTACATCAAAGTTTTCGCCAGTTTTGAATGTTTTTAGGATGTTGAGAGTAGTTATTCTTAAAGGCTTTAAGGGTTTTGAAAGTTTTGATGTTATGCTTGAGTTTTTCCTCCTTGTATCCTTGTTATATTTTAAGCGCAGTTTTACTGCGCTTTTTTTTGTGTAAATTTCCGCTTTCTATTTTCCGTGCGCACTGGTTGTATTTTTTAATCGGCTTTATTCTGCCGGGTACACTACAGTGGGTAGAGGCGACAGCCAGCTTGCGAAAAGGGTGTAGACGACGGTGCAGAAGAGGTGCGAGTTTTTTTGGAGTAGCCAGGTTGAATCGTAAACGTAAACAATAAAAAAGGCGCAGAGGCACCTTTTTTATTGTGGATAACATTTTAATAGAGTTAAATTGTTCGTGCCCGCACTCTACATAAACCCACAATACCTAAACCTATGAGCAGGTCAAACAAACTATTCAATGCGCCACCACTTTTTTTATGTTTTGCCGGTGGAGTGCTGCCTGCTGATAATGATGGTTGTTTAGTGGCAACAAAAACTGCTGTAGTGCGTGCAGGTACAGTGAATATACCGGTAGCATTATCGACAGTAGATTGTTTAATAATTGAATCTGTTGAAGTTGCCTGGGTCGTGTGAAGTGCAAAATCAGTACCTTTTAATTCTGTTAATTTAATCGCTTTAGTACTGGTATTGGCGTTGAAAATGACGACTATATCTTCTGCGTTGGGGTCAATGTTTGCTGCAGTATCTTTTAAATTCATGACTACAATGCCTGGCATTTGGCTTACGCCCGTGTTGTAAAATTTCACTACACTGTTAATTTGCTCGGCGGTTTCCAAGCGAAATAATTTTGAACTTTTGCGAATTTTTAACAGCTCAATGGTAGCTTCGCGAGTGCGTGTAATATCTCCGGGTGTGGGCATTAATGCTGCATTCGCTAGTCTTGGTTTCATGATGCTCCAAGTGGTTTGATTTTTATCTGCTAATGGCACACCTCTGCCCCAACCATTTTGTTGATAGGTAAAATCAAGGATGTTAAACCAATCGCCAGAATCGTAGCTATCACGATCAAACGATTTGGAGCGCAACATATCTTGGCCAGCATGGAGAAATGGTATGCCTTGCGCTAAGAGCACCAAAGAGTTACCTAGGTTTTGCATGCGAACGCGATCTGCCATGCTCGTATTTATTGGTGCTTTGTATTGGATCATGTCAAAAAAAGTTTCACTATCGTGCGCTTCAATATAGTTAATTGTTTCTGACGGGTCTTGCGTGTATCCGGTGCCTTCCACTTCAGAGCCTTTTACTATTGCACCTGTGCGGTCGGTAAAACTGAAGTTGGCGAGGGAGCCTGCCAGAACAATTTTTAATTTATCTTCTGCTTTTAGCAAAGCAACTTTGGCGGTATCGCCCGCGGTATTTTCAGCGTTAGGTGCGGTATATAAACCCGATACGAAGCTTTGGCTTTTCGATAATTGGCTGCCAGTATCGCAACAACCACCGCCACGCACCAAGTCACGAATCCGATCATTAAATGTGCCCACGCCAGTACCGCTCATGTTGCCAATAGACGCTTGCGTGAATCGAGAATCATCAGCCGTTTCACCAAAATTCCAACCTTCACCGTAAAAATAAATTTTGCTGCCATCAACACCATTATCGGCAAGGGTGAGGTTTTGTAATTCGGTTTTGATTTTTACAATATTGTCTTTGGTGTGGTGACCCATAATGTCGTAACGAAATCCATCGACTTTATATTGCGTTGCCCATATTTTCATTGAATCTAACATGAGTTTTTCCATCATGGTATTTTCACTGGCGGTGTTTGAACAGCATGTGCTGGTTTCAATATCGCCTACTGCATTTAAACGGTGGTAATAAGTGGGCACCACTTTATCTAACACTGATGTATCGTTTTGGAAGGCTGCACTGGTGTGGTTGTAAACAACATCCATTACTACACGCAAGCCGGATTTATTTAAACTTGCCACCATCGCACGAAATTCTTTAATGCGTTTTACGCCTTCTGGATCTGTGGCATAACTACCCTCTGGCACCGTGTAATGAAATGGGTCGTAACACCAGTTAAAGCCATCTTCACGGCGAATAGCTTCAACGGCGGCTTGTTGTGATTCGCTGTCGGGTGCATAGAGTGACAAGTTATCAGTTATGGTTTTTTGTTTTGCTTTTACTTCATTGACCGTCGCACAATCATATGCGGGCAATAAATGTATATGCGTTAAACCAGCAGCAGCCAAGCTTTTTAAATGCTTCATGCCGTTTGAATTGTTTTCGTTAAATGCCATAAAAGTACCGCGCTCATTTTCTGGCACAGTGCTATCGGTAATACTAAAATCACGAATATGCAATTCATAAATGACGATATCTTCCGGTGCATTTAATTCAGGCTTTGTCAGCGTACTCCAGCCATCGGGTTGTAAGTCTGCATCGTTTAAATTAACCAACATGCTGCGTTTGCCGTTGGTTGATAGGCCAATACTGTAAGGATCTGTCACCCAGTTATGTTCGATGTGACCAGTGTTGCGCGCGAAAACTTCTACTTCGTATAAATAATATTTCCGATTCCAGCTCGCATCACCAACAGCAGACCATACTCCGGTTGCAGCATCTGCAGCCATATCAACTACTGCGGCTTCGGTCGTGGTGGTTGCATCATTATAAATATGAACTTTTACAGATTTTGCAGTGGGCGCCCACAGCTTCAGCGTAGGAGCATCACCAGCATAAATAACACCAAGCTCTCCTGAGTACGCAAATAAATCATCGAGCGCGCCCGCAAATTGTAATGCAGTGGCCTCCAATAAATTGCCCTTAGGCCCCGTTGCAGATACGGCAATTTGTTGCTTTAAAATAGTTGGTAATTTTGTTGCATCAGCCGGAGAAACTTTATACACGGCAAGATTTTTTAAATGACGGTATTTTATTTTTAATGCCTCACTTAAACCATTTGGGTCATAGGTGAGCGAAATAGAATCACCACCTTCAATGCCGTCCGGGCTGGAAGTTAAACTCCCGTCCGCTGAGAAATATAATTTTACCGCCGCAGTTGCGGCAAGCGCGCTTGGCAGCACCATTGCAATAGTGTCGCGGCTTAACCAATAAGCTTTTGCGGTTTTTACATTGCCCGCAATCACTTCATCACCGATATACACTTTGTGGCGAGCGGCGTCGTAAGTAAAAAATACTTTTTGATTTTCGGTGGTTACGCTGAATGCAATATTGTTGCCGTTATCGCCATAACTTTCATCCCAGGTTTCATTGAGAGCAACTTTTGCTTCGTAACTGCCAACTGGTAAAGCGGTTGTAGAAAATGTGTAAAGGCCGCTGCCATCTATATCTTGTAACCAGGTTTTCATACAATCTGGTTGCCAATCACCTGGGCAGCCCAGTGCTGCTTGAAAATTACCAACCGCTGTTGCTATAACAGAATTGACATTATCGGCAACCCAATGCGTTTTATGACTGTAATAAAATTTTACATTGCGTGGGCTGGCTAGGATGAGAGGAATATTAGCGCCGCCAGATTTTGCATTAGCGCCGTAATTTTCTGCCCAGGACGCATTCAATGCTGCTTTGTATTGCCAATTTCCAGCGGGTACCATAAAAGTTTGTTGCCAAATTTTGTCGCCATCTTCCAGCGATAATTGCGTTTGAGTACAGGCTATATCCCAATTGTTGCCGCAGCCTAATATTGTTTGTAAATCGCCAACAATAGTTACTGATGCAGGTTGTGGAATCTCTGGCACTACTACTGGGCCACCTCCGCCCCCACCATCACCTTGTGAATTATCGGTCACTAGGTGCGTAACTTCATCGTATTTAAATGTTACGGTTTTATCGGCGGTAAGTGTGAAGCTAGCGTTACTTAAGCTTAATGCGTAGCCATAACTTTCAGCCCAGGAATCGTCTAACGCAATTTTATATTCGTATGTTCCTGCAGGAATCAAAAAAGAACCAGACCACTCAGTGCCATTTTTAGTGAGGTGTGTTATGTCACATGTTGGCTGCCAATTGCCGGAGCACCCTAATATAGATTGCATCGTCCCCGCCGCAGTCACGGACGATGGCGATGCAGTTACATAGGTGGCCCAGCAGCTCGAAAGTAGCAGCGCACATTGGGCTATTGTTATTTTTATTGTTGAGATTTTTATTGCTGGCCTTTTCATTGCTGGCCTTTTCATTGCCGAGCTTTTCATTACCGGGCTTTTCATTATCGAGCTTTCCATTATTGTCACCTCAGGATTTTTTATAAGAAATGTAAAAATAGCGATGCCACTAAAGTGGTAATCGTAAATAAATAACGAGCATTAAATTTTTTATAAAAAACATTGCGGCAGTGCGCGCCGCATGGTCTTTTGTGGATTGATAATATGCCTGCTTATGTGTTAGAACAATCATCTACATACGTATTCATTTTTCTATTTATTTTTATAAAATAAAAAAAATACATAGAAATACAAATATAAAAATATTTATATTTGCTATTAAATTATTATTTATTTATCTAGTTAGTGCTGCGTGGAAGCTCCAAAATAACTGATTGCAGTGGCTTTAATGTCAACGGTACTAAGCCAATGCCATTTGTAATGCGTAATATATAATGCGATGTTTTATTGTGTGATGTTAGTACGCTGTTGAGTTTATGGTTTCCGTCATTTAGCGCCCAGCGAGTTAATAAATCTGTCGGCACCTGCAGCGATAGGGAATAGCTGTGCGTTGCAGAAAAATTACTTATCACCAATAGTTTTTGTGCTGTGTGGATATCGTTGGTTGTTTGCCAGCGGGCAAATGCAAATAGCTTTTCATCGTAACCTTTTGTGTTCGGGCGATTTGCATAATGAATGTCTTGATACGCACCTTGTAGAGCAGGGGCGGTTGCAGAAAAATTAAGTAAAGTGCTATAAAAATCGCGTAAGGATTTTTCTTTACGCGTAAGTTTACCACCGTCAAATTTTCCGTTGTTCATCCAGCGCTGGTGATTGGGTACGCCCCAGTAATCAAAAATAGTCGTTCGACTGGCCTGTCCGAAACCGGTATCTTCTGAGCCGGGCTCGCCAACTTCCTGCCCAAAATAAATCATTGTAGGTGAACGGCTTATGGTGGCGGACACTACCATCGCCGGTTTTGCACTTAAGGCGTTGCCGGCAAATGCCGGGCTAGCAATGCGCTGTTCATCATGGTTCTCTAAAAAATGTAGCATATGCTCTTCAATATCGAGCAACTCTTTTTGGCTGTTAGCGATGGAATCTGTCGAGCCTTTATGCTGAATAATTGCTTTCAGGTTGTCGTACATGCCTACTTTGTCGTAGAGATAATCCATTTTCCCCAAGTGAATATAATTACGATATTCCGATGGCGTATAAACTTCAGCCATTAAAAATGCATCAGGATTTTTAATTTTGATGGAGGAGTTCAGGTAGCTCCAAAATTCTACCGGCACCATTTCCGCCATATCATAACGAAAGCCATCTACACCCATTGTTAGCCAATATTCGGCAATGGCGCGAAATTTTTTCCAGGTGTCTGGTACATTTTTATCTTGCCAAAACGCGGCATGTTGTTGAAATTCTTTCTCTGCATAATTGTCGGGCAAGCGCGGAAAATCCAGATTACCATTAGGCTTTACGCCATAATTAATTTTTACTGTTTCGTACCAGTCGTCGGCATTAGGTTGTGATTTTCGTGAACCATTGCCGGTCCATTTCGCAGGTGTTTCTGCAAATGCGCCATCGCTTAATGGATATTTTTCGCCACCCAAGGGTTTATAACTTTCTGTAGTGCCGAGCGCTGTAAAATTTGGCACTTTAAAACTTTCACCGACAATGTAATAAAAATTATTGTCACGTTTATATTCTATGGTCGCATCATCGCTCGCACCAAAATCTTCTTGCCCGGTTGGATTGTTTAGCGAGTGATATTGGCGTGCGACATGGTTAGGTATTATGTCGATAATAACTTTCAGCCCATGTTTGTGCGTGCGTGCGATGAGCGCTTTAAATTCTTGTAGGCGTTGCGTTGGATCTATAGCCAAATCTGGATCAACATTATAATAATCCTTTACTGCGTAAGGTGAACCCGCGCGACCTTTGACGACATCTGGATCATCATTGCTTATGCCATAGTTTGTGTAGTCGCGAATAACGGCGTGATGCAAAACGCCGGTATACCACACATGAGTTGCACCTAATTGTTTAATGCTCTCTAACGCCTGGTCATTAATGTCATTAAATTTCCCTACGCCATTTTCTTCGAGAGTTCCCCATAAAGTATGAGTGGTTTTCTTGTTGCCAAAAAGGCGAGTAAATATTTGGTAAATAACCGGCTTACCCACAGTTGTTGATGGGGGGATATTTTTTTGTTCGTCTGCGTAAAGCAATGGGCTAACAAACATCAGCAAGGCAATGTAAACCGGGCGAAGGTTACAAAAGTTTACAACATGCATATTGCCGGCCTCTTGGTTTTACTGCATAAATGATTGAGTGCAAAATAAGTTTATTCATTAAGCTGTTATTTAAATGAAGGTTCTATTGTTGAATTCTTTATAGTTGAATCTTCTATTGCTGAATGTTCTGCACCTGCATGTTCTACATCCGTATGCTCTAGCAATCGCTATGCCCCACAGATCCGCATCAGGTATTCGTCGTGGCTTGGTATTTTTTCAAGTGGGTTTTGTTTAATTTTTTTCATGCTATCGAGCATTTCTTTGAGTTGTATTTCTGAGATTGTATTGGCGAGAGGGTGATAATCTTGTGGAACTATGCCTTGACCGATCATCACTTGTAACCAGGAGGATTCGAGAAATAAATCCTCTTGCTCACGAAATATGTTTCCTGTTTGGCTAAATAAATTAATTTTTTTTGCCAGGCTTTCAGGGATTTTCATGCTGCGTAAATCTTGCCAAAATGCACTGTCATTACGTTCGTTCACATGATAGTGAAGAATGAGGAAATCGCGGATTTGTTCTATCTCAAGATTGGCTTGCTGGTTGTATTCCGTAGCATTTGCAGCATTTATTCCTACGTGTGGAAATAGCTTAATGAGCCGCACAATGGCAGATTGAATTAAATGAATGCTGGTCGATTCTAATGGCTCAAGAAACCCGCTTGAAAGGCCTATAGCAACAACATTTTTATCCCATTGTTTGTGTCGCCTGCCTGTTTGAAATCGAATAAGATTAGGTTCACCTATTATTTTGCTTTCCACATTGGCAAGCAACATGGCGGTGGCCTCGTCATCAGAATAATAATTACTGTTGTAAACGAACCCATTGCCATTTCGGTGTTGTCATGGGATGCGCCACTGCCAACCGGCACTGTGTGCAATGCTGCGAGTATAAGGTAGCGTATTGGTTAAGCGTTCAGAGGGCGCGGCGATGGCGCGATCGCAGGGCAGCCAATGGCTCCAGTCTTCATAACCTACGCCTAATGCCTTGTGAATTAACAGGCTGCGCTGACCCGAGCAATCTATAAAAAAATCGCCTTCAATTATCGCATCATTTTTTAAGTGAAGTTTTTCTACAAAACCAGTTTCAGCATTTAAGCTAACGTGATTAATAAAGCCCTCGGTGCGTTTTACGCCACGTTTTTCACTGTACTTACGCAAAAAATTTGCATATAGAGACGCATCAAAATGATATGCGTGGGGTATGGCTAACAGAGGGTTTTGTGTTTGTAGTGGCGAATATTTATTGGCAATAGCACAAAGATAGTTGAGATCGTAATCCCATAAATTGGTTTGATATCCGCTCTGATTAGCTCTGAGCCAAAAATGATGGAACGGACAAAATGCAATTGTTTTTCCGGCGGCACCAAACGTATGAAAATATTCGCTGCCAATTTTCTGCCAGTTTTCAAATTTAATAGCCAGCTTTATAGTGGCTTTGGTTTCGCGTAAAAATTCTGCGTTGTTAACGCCGAGTACATCATTAAAATCGCGAATGGGTGGAATGGTTGCTTCACCAACACCGATCCTGCCAACGTCTTCAGATTCTACCAATTCAATTTCAATGACGGATGACAATACTTTTTTTAACAATGCTGCTGTCATCCAGCCTGCCGTTCCACCACCGACAATAACAACTTTTTTTATTGGCTTATGCATAACAACCTGGCTCTAAAAAACCTATTGGCGAAAAACACCCTGTTAGCGAGATCGCTAACAGGGTTATCTACTGACAACTTATTTAGAATTTGTAATTGAAACCCAATAAGTAATTCGTACCGAAATGTTGATACTTAGTAATTCGACGTGAGTCGCCAGTTTCAGTGCCTACGGTTGGTTCATCCGTTAAGTTTTGTGCTTGTAACGTAACTGTTAGGCCTTCAAGCGCGTCGATGCCACTCGCACCAAAGTTGTAGCCAACTTGCGCATCTACCAATGTTCCTCCCAAATCGGTTGTTGGTACTAATGACAAACTCCCGCCGTAGGTTTCGGAGAGATACTTACTGCGTTTGCGCCCCGATACTCGCGCTTCAAAACCACTTTGCTCAAAATATACTGTTAACTGGTAGGTTTCTTTTGAGAGCCCAGGAACACCTATTTTCTTGCCGTTGTTGTTTACTTCTCCGTCCATAAATGCCGCGCTTGCTGTTAGGCCAAAACCATCAAGCGAGCTGCTGAGTATGCGGAATGGAATGTTAGCTTGAAGTTCAGTGCCTGCTGCATAACCGGCACCTGCTTCTGCTTTCGATGAAGTAACGCCTTGCTTGATAAGTGTTTCGTTAGCGGGAAGGCCGTTGTCGTGATAGCCAGGAATAACATAGCTGGAAAAATCAGTGACAACGCGATTTTCGAGCACCCAATTCTGTATGTTTTTATAGAAATAACCGGCAGATAAAAAGCCATCTTCTGCAAAGTAATATTCGTAAGATAAATCAAACTGAGTTGTCTCTGCGGGTTTCAAATGAGTGTTGCCGGACGACGCGCTCCACGCACTGAATTGAGGGTCGGTGCTGATGCGATGCGCCATATCAAAATCGAAGCCGATAGTATTATTCGGTTTCATATTATCCATGCGCGCACGCGATTGAGTTTTAGCGGCAGCAAAACGTACGACTTGACTATCAGTCGCTTGAAAATTCATATTTAAGCTAGGTAAGAGTTTGGTGTATTTGGCTTGATCGCTTACGGGTGTCGCAACGGTATAGCCGCCAATGGCTGTCTGCGTGTTGTAGCCCGTTCCGGATTGATCGGTTTGCACAACTTGTAAACCAACATTGCCGGTCAAAATACCGGTTTCAAATTTTGCCATACCAAAAAGGGTGTTTATTTTTTCAGATACTTCATAGGTATCGCCCAAGCGATCATTTTGAAATAGGCCGGCATTGGTCACTTTGTAAAAACCGTCTTTGTACATGCCTGCTCCATCATAGGCGATTATTTTGCCCAGCCCGAGGAAACCTAAATCCGCTGTACCCGTAACATATTTGGTCGGAATGGGCGCATCGCCGCTATCGATAGTGACGCCATCTGCCGCATAATATTCAGGGGATGTCAGGAAGGCGCCATAATTTGTTTTGGATTTATTGCGGTCAGAAAAATTGATACCAAACTCAAGGCCGGTGACGATTGAAAATTCAACTTCACCTTCTGCTTGTAAACGTAACGTTTTCAACTCTTCTGCAAATGAAGGGTTGTTAATAAACCCATCTTGTTCGTCATTTCTGCCATTAAAGGCTGGCGATGCGCCACCACCCCACGCTTGTGGGCCGGCGAGTTTGATAAGCGCGGGGTTAGAATAATCAGGTGTAATTAGCGTAGGGTGATCGGAAAATATCGCGCCTTTGGGGGTCATAACAAAAGAGTGTGCGTTGGCATCACCCTGTACTCCACCGGCACGGCCCACGCCCGAATAGCTTTCGATATCCAGCACATCTTTTTTTGATTTTCCGTAAGCTGCATCGACAACTAACGCCCAGCTATCAGAGACATGATATTTTGTATTCACACCGAAGGTATCCAGCGATGCATCTTTAGTGTCGCCATCATTGCGGATAACGCTGCGAAAGCCATCCCATGTGCCGGCTGTTACTAAACCGTTTTCGACAGTGGTTGGAGACCAGTTAGCATTACCCCACTTAGGCCCACCTTCTTCAAGGCCGCGAAATACTTTGTTGTCTTTAAATTTAATATGCAACGCATCAACGGTGATATCTAGTTTGTCGTTTGGACGGTATTGGAATACGCCAGAGTAGGTATCGCGTTTCATTAGCGAAGAGCGAACATTGGAATCTTGACCGCCAATTATTTTTACCGGCTTGCCATCTACCGTTACGTCTGCATAACCCCAAGCGCGAAATTGTTCCTCTTGGCTGGGCGATTCCATAGTGGCGATTGATAAGGCAAGGCCCAATGTGTCATCGGCAAATTTATCAGCATAGGTAAATGCTAAGCGATGGCCATTTTCATCAAAATCGGAGTTGCCAGATTTCAATCCATTTTTTTCTAAGTTACCGTTAAGCGACATTACCGGTGCATGATCAAGTGGGCGAATGGTTGTTAAATTAACGATGCCCCCTAAGCCCTGATTTATCATGGTGGCATCCGGCGTTTTATAAACCATTGCGCCCGCTATAATTTCTGATGGGTACAAATCATATTCAACGCCACGGTTATCACCAATACCTAAAATTTCTCTGCCATTCATTGTTGTGGAAACATAGTTTTCGTTAAAGCCGCGAACTGAAAGCCCGCTGGTGCGGCCATCGCGACGTTCACCTGCTAAGCCTGGTAAGCGCGCTAAAGATTCTGCAATACTGGTGTCCGGTAATTTGCCGATGTCTTCTGCCATAATAGCTTCAACAATTGAGCTGCTCGCTTTTTTTAATTCTTGCGATTTTTCCAAACTTGCTTTAAAACCAGTAATGACAACTTCTTCTACTGATTGTGATGGTTCTGATTGTTGTGCGTATACAGTTTGTGAGCCTGCTACCAATGTCATGGTAGAAATTAACGCTAGCATGTGATTAAATTTTTGTTTTTTCATGATTTACTTTCTCCGATGGAGATTAACCTTTTTATTTATGGCTAACAAATTCTGCAAACTCATTAACGGAATTTGCAGTTCCTGAAACAGATTGCTTCTGTCCTCGAAATGATAGTAAGGCGTGACGATTAACTCCTACAATAGCGTGCATACGTATTCAAAAAAAGCAACTGTATTTAATGGCTGGTTTACACGACAAAAGTTATTTTAAGTGACAAAAAAAATGCAAAAAAATACAGCAACTAAAAATAGCCGCTGAAATTTTCGTAGAATATTTTTTTAAAAAAATAAAAACATTCATTGTCACGATATTATCGCGATGTTGCTTTTCGATTGTGAATTTTTACATAAGAGAGCCGCAAATAACCTGATATGTTTATGCAGAAATTTACGAGGTAGCAATCATTTACGAGGGCGCAGTAGTCGGTTGGTAGTTATTGTTATAGCAATGCGCCTAATAAACTCGAGTAACTATAAATTCCGAGAGGTGTTAGCCTGCATTAGCGATAGTTAAAAAAAGGTTAAATCATAGGTCTGAATATAATGGTACTTACTTAAGCCCGTCATCCTCGCGTAGCGGGGATCCAGAGTGGTGGCAAGATATTTCAAAAGCATTGGATCCCCGCTTTCGCGAGGATGACGACTCCCTGAAATAAAAAATTTTCACCCAGAATAACGAAAAAATGCTTAAGTAAGTGCCATTCGGGTCTGAATCAGGTTTGCAGTAGGTTTGATGCAAGTGAGAATACAGGTTTAGCGTAAAACTTAATGCAACGTAATACGGATTAACCCATGCGGGGATGGCGTGTTACCAATCAGCTTGAATTCCATTCGCAGGGTACGATTTACGGCGGGGGACGTTTTTGCGGGGAATTCGATACGTAAATCATTGGCGGCTTCTTTAAATAGCTCCACTTGTACAACGATGCCTTCAGTGGGTATGCCAAAGGTAGATTCGGCATCGGGAATGTAACTCCCAAAACCAAACTGATAGCGCCATGCATTACTGCATAATTTAAAGCGCGCGCCTTCTTCATCGAGGAGCGGTGTATCAATTGGAATGTTGTCCAATACGTACACTTTAGATGTGCTGTCGAAATGCAGCTGAGTAATACGGCTTAATTCCCAGCCCATCATGGAACTTGGCATATACAAACTGTATGGCAATTCTAAACCGGGGGTGTTGTCAAAAATATCATTTGTCATTATTGGCGTGGGTGCAAGCTTTAGGTTTAATCCTTTTTCGCAGGCTTGCAAACAGAACAGCATTAGTAAAAATACGGTACATCCTGCCCACCTTAACCGCCCTGCCCATTCAAGTTGTGTTAACCGCACGGGTAGCCAGCGATAGAGTCTGGGTGGATAGGACGGTTTAGGTATATAGAGCTTAAGTGATCTGGTAAGCAGGTTTAACATAAAGTACTGCCTTAAGTTGTTATATTATTCATGGCAATGAGGTAATCGTTTATAAAACGTTGAATAATTGCTAGAGTAATATACCACTGATAGTGATAATAATAATGAGCCGTGTGCCATGATGAAATGCAGAGCTCTACTCATTGAAGATGATATTCGGCTGGCGTCAGCTATTGTGCAGTATTTTGAGCTTAACGCGATACTGTGCGACCATTGTTGCGATGGCGACAAAGCCCTTAATCTTATCGCGCAAAATTCGTATGATGTATTAATCACTGACATTAATATGCCGCACATGACTGGTGTGGCGTTGTGCGAGCACTTGCGAAAAATTGGCTGCGATACGCCGGTTATTATGATCACCTCACTTTCCGACCTGGACGATAAAGTGAAAGGTTTTGATGCAGGAACGGATGATTATTTAGTAAAACCTTTTGCGCTGAAAGAATTATTAATACGTGTTAATGCTTTGTCGAAACGCAAAAGCAATCAAACGAATAAATTTGCTATCGTAGATCTCGGGTTAGAAATAGATTATTCGCAACACAAGCTCAGCAGAAATAATATTGATATTAGTTTACCAAAATCAAGCTGGGCGTTACTGATCGCATTAGTTCACGCGTGGCCAAATCCAGTGAGTAAAAAAGATTTGGAGTTTGCGCTCTGGGGGGATGAAATCCCCGACAGTGATGGTTTAAAAGTGCATATCCATCATTTGCGACACCGCTTGGATCGCCCATTTGCACAGCCACTTGTGCATGCCGTGCGCGGGGTAGGGTTTGTGCTGGCGCTGCATCATGATTAACGTTCGCGCATCGCAATTTAAACTTGTGCTTATCTTTGCTATTACTTTGGCCGTGGCGTTAGGTGTTTATGTGGTCTGGGTAATTGTTGAATTTAACAGTGACCATGCGTTCAGTGAAAGCCAGTTTTTATCAAAATACACCGAGCGAGCTATATCGCGTTATCGTGTAAGCTCGGCGAGCTTTGCTGCGCTGCCAGAGGCTGAGTTAACTACACTGCTTGGTAGTAATCGAATTAATGTGGCATTTAGTTATGCTCAGCTACAGAGCCGATTTCCATTTGTCCCTGCTGAACGTAAATTTAAACTACATACCGCGAAAGCTATCCTTGTTAATTATCAAGGCTTGTTGCGTACGCCGAACTATTTATTAGTTCTGCCAACACCAGTGGCTGCTGGAAAAGTATTTTACAGCTATTTATGGGTTGATGGTCGCACCAAAGATGTTAATTTGAATTTTCGTATTTTAGAAAAAATACAGCCAGCCATTTTTGTTACCCTGATTAGTATTTTTTTGCTGATAATTGTTGAGCTATTTCATATTAGCAACATGAATACTAATATTAATCATTTTGCCGGTTGGGCAAGTCAACTTAGTGCTGGCGTGCGCTCGCCACCGATCCCAGAGTTTTCCTCATCAAAATTTAACTACATGGCTTTTACGATTGATAAAAACTTATCCGGCATTAGCCAAATGCTTGAACAGGAACAGTCATTTGCAAAATTCACTAGCCATGAATTGCGAACTCCTATAGCGGTACTTTCTGCCAATATGGAAGTGTTGGAATTGATTATGAAGGATCTATCACCGCAGGAACGCAAAGTTTTAAAAAATATGGAGTCTGCTGTTTCTGATATGAAGTATCAAATGGAGGCGCTTTTGTGGTTGAGTCGCGAGGGTGAGGCCGTGGTTGATTGCGCTACTTGTGTGGTGTCCGAATTTATTACTAAGGCGATTCAGGATAATGCTTATTTGACGGAAGAAAAAAACATTGTCACGCATTTAGTAGGTAGTGATAATGGTGGCAGCATAAAAACGAATCCGGTTTTTTTACAGATTGTATTAAATAATTTATTGCGTAATGCCTATCAAAATACAGAAGAGGGAACTGTTAACATTGAATTAACGCAGAACTCCCTTGTCATTGAAAATATTGCCGCATTCCCCATGCCAAATAAAAATTCCAGTGGCTTCGGTATAGGTTTAGTGCTAGTGGATAAATTAGTTCACAAACTCGATATTGATTATCATGTTGAAAAGCTACCAAATGGCCGCCGTGTTCACTTGACATTTTAATGCTATCTATACGCCAATCTGCAATTTCACATAATGAATCCTAATTTCGATACTTTAACCTTTTCTTAACTATCGGTCATGCATGCTAATACGGCTGAAAGTTTATGTTTGCGTTAAGCTCGATAGATGTTCGTAAAAAGCCCAGTATAAGCTAAGTAAAAATCCGGAAAATTTATTGGCTGAAACCAACTATCGTTTTAAACCAACTGTCTTTTTAATAATGATAACAAAAGTGAGCACTAATAAAATGCGTTTAACAATATCCCAGCTGGCTTTGTCCAGTACTTTACTATTGAGCGGTATCGCCAGTGTGGCGCATGCGGATTGGTATTTTCGTGGCACCCCTAATAATTGGGGTGCCACTGCATTAACAGTCGCGACTGCGACTACGATGGAAACCTGCCAAGCTTTTGCTGGCGGTGATGCTGGCGGTAACCCACGTTTTAAAATTGATCGATTGGGTACTTGGTCTGAATCTTATCCTGCGGTTGACTATGAAGTTAGCGCCAACAAGAGCTACAACATTACGTTTTATACCAACACCAAAACTATTTATGCACAAACCGTTAATAATTGCAGCAGTAAACTCAGCGAGGTATTTCCATCGTTATATTTTCGTGGAACCGCCAACAATTGGGCTGCAACCCCGATGGTGCTTGTGGCTAACAATACCTGGCAAGTTACGGTAAAACTTGATGGGCAAGCTAATCAGCGTTTTAAATTTGATGTAAAGGGCGATTGGTCAGAAAATTATGGCGATAACAATAATGACAAATATTTAGATCAAGCGGGTGCTGACATTTTGCAGGCCGGAGTAGGCAATTACCAAATCACGGTGAACGATGCTACTAAGCTTTTTTCCGTTGTTTGTCTCGATTGTACTAGTAGCAAGGCGAGTATCGCTAGCAGTAAAGCAAGTGTTGTAAGTAGCAGCCTTGGCAGCAGTAAAATAAGTAGCAGTATTGCAAGTAGCAGTGTTGCAAGTACCAGTGTAGCAAGTAGCAGTATTGCAAGTAGTAGCGCCACTACATTCAGCAAAGTTTTTCCTTCCTTAAATTTCCGTGGCACTGCAAATAGTTGGGGATCAACCCCGATGGTTCTTGTTGGTAATAATACATGGCAAGTTACTGTCAATTTTGATGGGCAGGCCAATCAGCGTTTTAAATTTGATGTTCTTGGTGACTGGGCGCAGAACTATGGTGACAATAATAATGATTTTGTTGCCGAGCAAGATGGCGCAGATATTTATCAAGCGGGTACGGGCTCTTTTAAAATTACGATCAACGACAGCACTAAAATTTACAAGATAGAAATTCCACCCTGTGTTTCTGGCTGCGGCACGGCTGTACCCATGCTAGGTGCAATTTATTCGCCTGCCTCTACTGTGTTTTCGTTGTGGTCGCCAGATTCCAGCAATGTGAGCGTCAAGGTAAAGGGTGTTGTGTACACAATGAAAAAAGTGGCTACAGATTTTAATGGCTACACCAATGTATACCAGGCAACGGTTGCAGGTGATTTACGGTTGGCTGAATATAATTTTGTGGTGAATGGTACAGACGTACGTGACCCTTACGCAAAAATGGCTAAACCGCAAACCAATAGCAGTATCGTAATGGATATGTCGCAGACAACGCTTGCCGGTGGTTGGGCCGCGCGCCCAGCGGAGGTTGCGCGTGAAGATAGCGTTGTTTATGAGGTGCATGTGCGCGATTTCACCATCGATAGTAGTTCAGGTGTTGATGCAAGCAAGCGCGGTAAATTCATGGGCATGGTACAAGCGGGCACAACGTTCAACGGTGTTAAAACCAGCATCGATCATTTGAAAGAGTTAGGCGTTACGCATGTGCAATTGTTGCCGGTATACGATTACCATTCGTGCGATGGTTTGCCAGACAGCGACCCTTGTTACAACTGGGGTTATGATCCGCGTAATTTTAATGTGCCGGAAGATCGTTATTCGCAAACGCCACAAGATTATGAAAATCGCGCGCGTGAATTTAAAACCATGGTTAACGAATTTCACAAAGCCGGCATTCGCGTGATTATGGATGTGGTTTACAACCACACTCACTCTATCGACATGTTTAACCCCATCACCAATAAATATTATACCGCGACAGATTTATCCGGTTGCTGTGGAAATTCTGTGAACGCCGATCAGCCCATGGTGAGCCGGTTTATTCAGGATTCTATGGAGTATTGGCTTCAAGAATACGGCATTGATGGTTTCCGTTTTGATTTGATGGGCGTATTTTCTTACGCTGAAGGTGAAAAATGGCAACAGTATTTGAATGCTAAATTTGCTGATCGCAATTTGCTAATTTATGGCGAGCCCTGGACGGGTGCGTCAGATCCAGATGAAGCTAAACATATACGTTTTGGAACAGTTCACAACATGCAACATGTTGGCGTGTTTAACGGAAAATATCGCGATGCGCTGAAAGGCGATAACGATGGCACCGCAAAAGGTTATTTATTTAATACCATTGTCGCTAACGACTCTGCCGAAATTACCGATGGCATGCGCGGTTCGCCCTACAATGCAAACGATAGCCGCAATGCCGTTTGGTTTCGTAACTTTGCTGCAGACCCCGAGCAAACTATTAATTATGTATCCGTGCACGATAATCTTAATTTGTGGGACAAAGTTTATTTAACCTTGTCCAGCAATGTTGTACAGAGTGGCCATCAAGTGCAAAGTTTAACGCCCCCTGCGGACTTAGCTTACGCCAAGCGCGTGGTTAATTTTGGAATGGGTATTGTGTTAACAAGCCAAGGCATTCCAGTTTTTAATGCGGGTGATGAATTCTTGCGTAGTAAAACTAACAACGGCCAATCTAACCTTGCATCGGCATGGAACTTTGGTGGTGATGGTGGTGCTGCGAATAGTTATTCGTCACCGGATAGTTTTAACGCGATTAAGTGGGGCAATAAAGTGAGCAACGCCGCAACGTTTAAATATTTTAAAGATATGATCGCTTTTCGGCGTAGCCATGCAGGCCTTCGTATGAATACGAATACTGAAATCGCGCAATATTTAATCTTGGGCAACCCGGCTAATTTTAATGGCGAAGTAATTACTGCCAACATTATTAACCCCAAAGATAGCGCCGATATGTTTGTAGTTTATAACAGTGGCGCTAACCGTTTTGTCAACTTGCCAGCGGGCATCTGGACGCAGTCCGCAAATTCAGTGGGAGCAGCAAATGTGACGGGACTCAGTGCTACTGCTTTGGTTGAAGGTACCGCAGTGACGGTGTTTACTAAATTACATTAATGATTATTGCGCCGGCAAGCTCATCGACAAATGGTGAGTTTGCTTAAGCGTGTTAAGTGGTTTTATTGTTCGAACTCTCTTTGCGCAGCTTGCTGCGCTTTTTTTTGCAATATAGTTTTTGTCAAAGTAAGATAGCTCCGTTAAAACAAGATAGCTCCGCTAAAACAAGATAGCCCACTAAAAATGTTGCATTAGCCGCCATTCTTCCATATCCCTGGCCTTTGCCGCAAAATACGTCTCGCAAACAGCTCTCGCAAATTAATACCCGTAACATAAATAGTTATCTGACTTTTCTAGCCTGGTGATCTGAATGTAGCTAGAACCTTAGGGCTTTAATTTCATCATTGCGTCAGATTGTTTTGGTCGCGTGATTTGCGTCGTTGACTTCCCGGTGTCGTTTAGATACAAAGGCTGCCAAAGGTTTGTTGCATTGTTCTCCGTTCGCAGAGAAAGCAATAATTATAAAAAATTACATGACTTTGGTTGGCAGATTATGAGCAAACAAGATCAATTTTTTGAGGCCGTTATTATTGGCAGTGGTTTCGGCGGTGCGATAAGTTGTTGTCGGTTGGCGCAAAAATGGCAAGAAAAAGTCTTACTGCTCGAGCGCGGTAAACGTTATCCTATGGGTTCGTTCCCGCGCTCGCCACATGCAATGGCAGAAAATTTTTGGAGCCCCCCGAATGATTCGGCGCAGCGGCCTAAAAGTATCCGTGATAAATCCATGCGTGGTTTGTTTGATATTCGCAATTTTACGCGGATGGATGCAGTGGTTTCTGCCGGGCTCGGTGGTGGATCACTCATTTACGCCAATGTTTTGCTTGAGCCTCCCGCGCAGGTTTTCACTCGGGGCTGGCCGCAAGGGGTCAATAAGGCGATGCTTGAACCTTATTATAAAGTTAGTAAGACAGTTCTCGGTGCGCGCCCGATCCCAGCTTGGAATAACGATCCACGGCGACAAATTATTCGCACAGAACTATTTCAGCAGTTTTCACAATCGCAAAATCGCAGCTCAACCCTCGCAGATATAGCAGTATTTTTTGGCAATGATTTTAATAATCCTACTAGTATTGGCATGCAAGAAAAAAATCGTTATGGCGCGTCGCAAACCTCATGCACTTACTGCGGAGAATGTAATGTTGGTTGTAATTCTCACGCAAAAAATACGCTTGATCTTAATTACCTTCACGTGGCCGAACAGGTTCATCGCGCGCAAATAAAAACGGATTGCAACGCAGAGAAAATTGTTCCCTTGAATGCTAATGGCGATGAAGATATTGCTGCGGATGGTGCTCATGGTTACCGCGTATATTACAGCCAGCTTGATGCGGATGTTACCTATGTTGATACTCGCCGTGTAGTGGTTTCAGCTGGCACGCTTGGCACTAATGAATTGTTGTTGCGGTGTCGCGATGTTCACCGTACTTTGCCGCGCATTAGTCCGCGTTTAGGGCAACGTTTCTCCGGTAATGGAGATTTTTTGTCAA
>JANYIO010000104.1 GCA_025362015.1 Gammaproteobacteria bacterium
GGAGAGCGCTTGCATGGCATGCAAGAGGTCAGCGGTTCGATCCCGCTTAGCTCCACCAAATAAAACGAAAAAACCCACCTTCACGGTGGGTTTTTTCGTTTTATTCCGTTGATTTTGGCGGGATCATTCTTTAGCCCGGTTGAAGTGCATGGATGCACAAATGCCGCGGGCGCAGGAAGCGCAAGAGCGGCCCCTGGTCATAGAAAATAAATCACGACGAAGTTCCCCGAAGGGTGAGACTCATGGATGTACCGAATGCATCATACTGGTGATCGCTACTATTGAAGCTTGCTTTTGATTTTCCTTTTGCTCTTCCTTTCCCTCTTTAGAAGCGAAGTCTGCATAAATCCATACAATAAATTTATTTATGAATAAAATAAAAAATCCCGGTTCACTGAACCGGGATTTTTTTACATCAGTGGTGGTGATTGCTTTAAAAAGCTAACCAAATTTTTATTTCAACTGGAACTGCCATTGTTGGTTTGCGCCACCGGAGTAATCCCACTGCTGAATGCCTGCGCCATCGCTGGTTGATACATCTTTTACATCCAGTGACTTATTGCTATTTTCAGCGATAACTTTGAAATAACCGTTGCCGAGGTCAGTCACCATCCAATGTTGATTGGTGCCGTTGGAATAATCCCACTGCTGAATGTTTGCACCGTTACTGGTTGAGACGCCGCTAACATCCAATGACTTACCACTGTTATTGCTGATGATTTTGTATGTGTTGCCCGAAAGTTGGGTGACTGTCCACAATTGGTTAGCTCCCCCGCCAAATGCCCATTGCTGGATACCTGCACCATTGCTGGTGGAGTTATTGCTCACATCCAATGCCTTACCGCTATTTTTAGAAACGATGGCGTAAGTGCGGCCAGAAATAATAACGCCGGTAGCTGTGCTTGAGCTAACTACTGATGATTTGCTGGAGCTGGCAGCGCTACTCACACTGGACGGTGTGCTTGAGCTGCTGACCACAGATGATTTACTTGAGCTCAGTGGAATTATGGAGCTAACCGAACTGATAGAACTTGCAGCGCTGGCTTTGCTGGAGCTTGTTGCACTCGCCAAGGTCAAGGTGAAATTATTCAGGTTAACTTCCGGGCCACTAAATTTAATGCGGATAATTTGACTGCCGGCTGCCAGATTAACATTACTTGAACTAACACTTGCCCATGTATTCCAATCACCGGTTGAAGTAATACTAACGGTAGATAACACCTGGCCACCGACAATAAACTGAATTTGTCCAGTAGTTTGTGGTGTGGCGACGCGATAACTTAATGAGTATGTGCCAGCTTGCTGCACATTAACGGTGTACTCCAGCCATTCATCTTGTGCTACCCAACCGATGTTGTAGTTGGATTGTCCATTATCTACGGTGGTAGAAATATCCACGTCGCTCGTGCGGTAGGCGCCTCCGCTGTTACCACTGGTGGTGTCTGAATAACTTAGCCCTTGGCAACCCAAATCAAAATTCTCAGCTTCAACCGTGCCGGGGATCGTAGCTGCCTGACCCGTATAGGCTGAGCGCTGGCCGTTGCAAGGCGTGCAGACTTTTACTTCCGCGCTACTAGTACACGCTGCCAGAGTTGTTACCACATAGTTGTAGCAAGTTTCACCCATCAACCCAAAGTCATTGAATGAAGTGCTATTGGCCGCGAGGCTACCCACTTGAATACCATCGCGAGTCACTCTGTAACCATCTTCACCGCTGGCGTTATCCTGCCAAGTGAGGCTCACCGTTGAAAAGGAGGTAGCATTTCCGGTGAGTGAACCCGGTGCTTTGGCATTGCAGGCAGGCTTGGTTGCATCGTAAAAATCCTGATGCCATACCAAACCGGGAGCACCATTGCCGATATTATTTTTCGCAAAATCTATTGCACCGTTGTAGCTACCTGGATTGCTACTGCCGCTATTGATGGCTGATTTCACAACATCGTAGGCTGCGTTAGGGTTAACGGTCCACAAGGTTTTATCGTGTGACATTTTCTTAAATGACCAAGGAAATGAACCCGCGATGTTGGCTGCTGACCAATCTGTCATGGTACGAAGAATAGACGAAGTGTCTTCACCATATTCGCCCAGGATTAATGGAATATTTAGTCTGTTGGTAATGGCCGCACGCCCATTCAAATCTCCAATGGCTGCGGCATTACCGCCAACATAATGGTGAGTTTGATAAACCAAATTGTTGTCCCATTTGCTGTTTACGCCACTTTTTGCTTGCGTAGTTGAATCACTCCAGTCGATCTTCGACATATCCGAAGCCCACCAGCTACCTTCAGCAACAATAATATGGTTGTTATCAACTTCACGGATGGCATTGCGAATTTTTATCAGTGACGGGAGCATTTCGTATTCACGGCCAGCCTGTGGAACTGGCTCATTGAACAAGTCATAGCCCCAAATAATGGGCTCATTTTTATAACGGTTGGCGATGTGTTTCCACACTTGACTGGCAATGTCGATATTGTTGCCGTCCCAGAATTTAACCGAATCACGCGGCTGACTGGCATTGGAGTTCATGTTGTCGCTGTGGTCTCCGGGATTTTGAGAGCCTGGTGCGGCGTGCATATCCCACAAAATATACATTTTGTGGGCTTTGCAGAAGCCTACCAAGCGATCGAAATACACAAACCCAGAATCACTCAGCGCGCCATTTTGCCAAAACATATTGTAGTGGAAAGGAACCCGTACTGAGTTGTAGCCCAAATTTTTCAAATCAATAATTGTTTGTTCATTGACGTAATTTAAGCGCCACTGATTTTCAAACTCTTTAGCTTTGCCCATATCACCAAAGGTATTGCTCAGGCTATTCAAAAATTGCGTATGGGTACGATAATTAAAATCGCCCATCATTAAATAGCCTTCCCACAGCAACCAATTGCCCAGGTTCATACCGTTTAAGTAGAGCGGCGCACCGGCTTCATCGATAATTTTTGTACCGTTGGTATGCACATATTGAGCAGATGCCTCGGCATTAAAAAAGCATGCAGTTAAAAGCGTAAGTGCCGAGACCGTATGCTTGATAGATAGGACCGGCCTCATCTTGTTAAGCAGCTGAGATAGCTTGTTCATAGATAGTTTATTCATAAAATCCTCATATTATTCATTTATTAAGGTGGGATTGGATTTTCGTTTGCACTAACTTAACTAACCGGCATTATTATTTGTTTGCACGCTGTGCACCGGACTGTTGAAGTTTAATAAATCAAAAATAGATTTATTGCGTCCATCCTACAAAAGTTTTTATTTCCTGTAGTTTGAAAAAATGATTAATTAAAAAAAGAATTGATCAGCACTTCAGTAGTGCTGGGAAGCATTTATTCATACCAGACTAATTGATTTAAAAATTGTCCGCGAAAAAGTGATTGCGTAGAAAAAATCAGCCGCAGTATTTCTACAAATCCATGTAAATTCAGCGAGTTGGATTGTAGTATGTATTTAGTCACACCTCATGAAAATTATTAAAAACCTAAATCGGAGCAGTTGCCGAGCTCATGGTTTGTGCATTTAAAGGATCATTCTCGGCGAAAAATATTTACAGGCATAGAGGCGATACTCTTTACATACAGACGCGGGTGTGGATAAAGAGTCATATGAAAGTATTTTTTACGGACGCTTTTACAGATTGAGAGCCGTAGCATGGCCTCAGAGCTAGAAAGTCTTCTGACTCTTTCAGCACGCTACAGCTGGTGTCTGTGCGCCACAAACCAGCTGGCTGAATAACATAACAATAATGTTTAAACATCTTGCTTAATAATTTTTATAGCTCCAGCGTATCTCTCCCCCAACTCTCTCAGGGTTTGGGAAGACTAGCGCTATACAAGCTTGCTAAAACTTATTGGGCCATCAGCCGGAGAAAGTCTATGACTCTTCCATTATTTTTACGCAAAGCTATCCCCGTTTTTGCTTCCATTTTTGTCGCGTCATTTTCCCTTCCGAGTTTGGCGCAACAGGATGATTTTTCAGTGAACTCCTGGATCTCAACCGAGTTTCATCCCAAAGAATCTCAGTGGTACACTAATCCTTGGCCCGAAGCACAAATCCCCCGCAGGCTGGACGCGCAACCCGCACTTTTGCTTACGCAATTGGGTGGTACCAGCGGCACTCTGATTACGATTGATCCTGCTACTAAATATCAAACGATTGTTGGCATCGGATCATCTCTTGAACACACCAGCGTGTACGCAATTCGCAAAAATAAAACGACAGCGCAACAGCGTGACATTTTAACGGCATTGATTGATCCCATTAACGGAATGGGTTTGAATTTATTCCGAGTTGCGATAGGTACATCAGATTTTTCGGATGGCACTCGTGCAACACCTGCATCACTTTATGCAAAAGGTTGGTACACCTATTTAGATACGCCTACATCCACTTTTTCTATCGAGCGCGATCGCAGTCTTGGCATTATTGAAACGGTGAAAATGGCCGTCGATGTTGGCAACGCAACGGGAAATCCGTTAAAAATAGTGGGTTCGCCCTGGAGCCCGCCGGCGTGGATGCGCGAACGAAATAATATGGTGGGTGGCGGTACGTTGCTTCCAACTATGTTGGATAGCTACGCAGCTTACTTACGTAAATTTGTGGAGGCGTATAAAACGGAAGGTATTCCAGTTTACGCCATCACCCTGCAAAACGAACGCTTGTTTGAGCCGGGTGCTTATCCAGGCATGACCATGACGTGGCAGATGGAGCGCGATCTTGTTATTAAAGTCTATGAAAATTTCCACAATATCAGCGGTAATTACGGCGCTGTTTTGGATGTGAAGTTATGGACGCTCGATCACAATTTTGATTACTGGTCTGAAGCCAGTACGCAAATGACATCGCTAAAAAGTATGGGGAAAGGTAATTATATTGATGCTACGGCTTTTCACCATTACAGCGGCAACTCCGATCAAATGGGATTAATGCACGCGGCGCATCCCGATAAAAATGTCACCTTTACGGAAGGCAGCCTTTGGGGTGTCAGTGGTGATAAAAGTATGGAGGGATTGGTTCGTCATTTCCGCAATTGGTCGACGGGTTATATGTCGTGGGTGACGATGACCACGCAAACGCTCAACGAAGCTAACCAAAGTCCCTACAGTAGTATTGGCAGTTTTGACCCGACGTTAATTGTGAAAAATGATGGCGCCAATGCTGATTGGTACAAAACGCCGGAATATTGGTTACTCAGTCAGTTTTCAAAATTTATTAAGCCAGGTGCAGTCCGCATTGATAGTACAGCGGGTAACTTGGGTGGCGTAACCAACGTGGCATTCTTAAATACTGATGGCACAGTTGTGTTAGTTGTTAATAATGCAGCCGCTAGTCCGCAGTCAATTGATGTTATCAGTGAAGGGCATCAGCTAGCGGCCGCAATTCCGGCGAAATCTATTGCAACTTATCGCTGGAAATCGGGCTTGGGCAATAGTCCTTATCCTTGGACACCCGTTGCAACTCCCGTATCAACACCTTTTTCAGGTACGCCAATGTCGGTACCGGGAACAATTGAAGCCGAAAACTATGATTTGGGTGGCCAGGGTGTGGGTTATTCAGATACCAGCTCGGGCAACAGCGGCGGCGCGTATCGTACGGATGATGTGGATGTTTCTACCACAGTCGATAATGGTGTTTCAGGTTTTAACCTTGGTTGGGTGGCGCTGGGCGAGTGGTTGCAGTACAGCGTGAATGTGCAGCAAGCTGGTGTTTATAAACTTAGCTATCGCGTAGCAACACCGCAAACCACAGGGCAAATCCAGTTCATTCTGGGCGGCCAAGTATTGTCGACAACGAACATTGCATCGACCGCTGATTGGAATACGTGGGTCGCGGTAGATTCAAGCAATGTGACGTTGCCAGCTGGCAAACACATTATTCGGATCAAATTTTCTGGGCAGGAAGTAAATCTGAATTATTTCACCTTGGCTTTGGCGGGCGCTTCTAGCTCAAGCAGTTCTGTGATTTCTAGTAGCTCCGTGAGTTCAAGCAAATCATCAAGCTCAAGCTCAAGTAAATCCTCCACCTCAAGCAGCTCTTTAAGTTCAAGCAGTGTGAGTTCGAGTAGTTCAGTTAGCTCCAGCAAATCTTCAAGTTCAAGCAGCTCTTTAAGTTCGAGCAGTGTGGCCACAGCAATAATTTCTGGCCGCACCTACGCCATCATTTCCAAGAATAGCGGCAAGGCATTGGATATCAGCAATAATTCCACCAGCAACGGTGCAGGCATTCAGCAGTGGACATTCGGCGGCAGCGCTAATCAATTGTGGACGGTGACACAACTCTCAGGCACCACCTACAAAATCATTAGCAATAGCAGCGGTAAGTCACTCGATGTGAGTGGTGTTTCCACCAGCAACGGTGCCGGTATTCAACAGTGGGATTACTCCAACAGTTCAAATCAACATTGGATTGTCACCGACCTAAGCAACGGCTATTTCAAAGTGATTGCGGAAAACAGTAATAAATCCTTGGATGTAAAAGATGTATCTACCAGTGATGGTGCAGGCATTCAACAATGGGATTACTCCGGTGGTACTAATCAACTGTGGCAGTTCCAGTTGAAATAATTGCTTGTTAAAAAGAGCGTTTGCTAGCACAGGTAACTTGCCATGCTGAAAAGCGTGGCTTTTTTATGGGTGATTGTTAAAAATGGATGGGCTTGGTGAAGTTGCATCTAACAATAGGTGTGAATGTATTTATGTGCTAGATTAAATTGGTTCTGATCAAGGCTAAGCGTTAGAGTGCATAAAATAATAAAATGGAAGTGAGCTTAGTTTGACGGGAAATGCTACGAATTATTATTAAGGAATTTTGGATGTTAAAAGTAAGTTTATCAGCGGTAATATTTTTTGTGATGGGTGTGGCGGCAACGGCTTTTTATTTCGGTCACTATAAACAAGTTGATTTGTCCTACCACAACACTCAGATTCAGCGGGGAGAGTTAAAACCTCTAGCGCAAGTCGGTGCTTCTGACAGTTTAGCCGTCACTCTGAGAGCAACACAAGAGCCTAATAAACTGAATATCAATAAAATAAAAACACCAAAGACTCCGTATGACAATTTCAGAGTGTTAATGGAGTTGGATGCTTACAGCGCGAAAGAGTTAGAAAATTATATTGATGGTTTGGGTCGCGACAAACCAGAATTACGGCATCAAGCTACGTGGTTGTTAGCGGGAAAATTTCCCGAAGACGCTATTCATTACTTGGTTCCTTTAATGGATCGTAAAGATTCCATATTGGCGAAAGATTTGCTGCAAAGCATTAGTCAGCAAGATGCAAAAGTTGCATATGATTGGATAAAAGCAAACGAAAATACGTGCGATAAAATATTCGCTAACGCAATAGAAAAATATGATTTTACATTATTGTTGCTGAATTCGCTCGCACAAAGTCCAGAGCAAAAATGGAATGCTTATGATGATGCGAAAGCGCTTGTTGCAAACGGGCCGCGCAAATTGGACAAGTATAGCCTCGTGTCAATTGCACGAGGTGCCGCGAGTTCAGACCCAGAAGATGCTCTTGCTCGTGCGACGGCAGGTG